>JABDJQ010000753.1 GCA_013002425.1 Gemmatimonadota bacterium | reverse complement strand
GAGCTTCGCCTGACGATTCCGATGGCGTGCGTGGAAGCGGTGAAGGCCGTTTGATTACTGGCGCTTGAACGGATTCAGCAGCAGAACTTCCGTCGAGCAGTTGATGATTCGCCCGTTCAGCTCCGCGCGCGCATGATCAGCTGCACGAGTTCGGCGAGCGAGTACGCTTTCATCTTCTTCATGACGCGCGATCGATGGATTTCGACCGTGCGTTCGCTGAGTTCCAGGTCGTATGCGATCTTCTTGTTCGGGTCGCCGGCCACTACGCTCTCCATGACCTGCAGTTCGCGCGGCGTAAGAGACTCGATGCGCCGCTGGAGCTCTTCGCGGTCCGCGCCGCTCTCGCGCCGCTCGAGATCGGCCGCCAGCGCCTTCTGTACGAGATCGATCAGATCCTGGTCGCGAAACGGTTTCTGCAGAAAGTCGACCGCGCCCTTCTGAATGGCGTGCACCGCCATCGGAATGTCGCCGTGCGCCGTAATGAAGATGATCGGTATCTCGATGTTGCGCTCGATCAGTACGTTCTGCAGATCGAGGCCGCTCATGCCCGGCATGCGGACATCGAGAAGCATGCACGCGTTCTCCGGCTCTTCGTACGCGTCGAGAAACTCGTCGGCGGTAGCGAACGCGCGCGCTTCGAGATTGATAGAGTGCATGAGGAGCGAGACGGACTTCCTCACGCCCTCGTCGTCGTCCACGATGAACACGATTTCACTTCTCATGTACGCCCTCCGATGGGGAGCGTAAACCGAAACGTCGCGCCCCCGTTCTTGTTTCGTTCATACGACATGATACCACCATGTGACTCGACGATGGTGCGGCTGATCGAAAGCCCCATTCCCATCCCTTTGCTCTTCGTCGTGAAGAAGAGCTCGAACAGGCGGCGCTCTTCCTCCTCCGTGATGCCCGCGCCCCGATCCGTTACGGCGAAGAGTACCGCGTTCTGGCCCGATCGCGTCGCCTTGACGCGGATCGTGCGATCCCCGTTGTTCGCGGTGTCGCTGTCGGCGGCCGCTTTCGTTGCGTCGATCGCGTTGCGGATCAGGTTCAGAAGCACCTGCTGAATCTGGATCGTGTCGGCCGTAACGTCGGGAATGCCCGGTTCGACATCACCGACGATCGCCACATCCATCTGATTCGCGTCCGACCGGCAGAGCACGATCGCCTCGTGTACGAGTTGATTCACCGGGGCCGTTTCGAGGCGGCTCGGCCGTTTCCGCACGAGATCGCGCAGTCGGTGCACGATGCCGCCCGCGCGCCGCGCTTCTTTTTCCGCGTCGATCAGCGTCTCCTTCAGCAGATCGCGATCGATTTCGTCCTGCTCGATAAAGCGGAGGCACGCCGAGGCGTATGTCGCGATCGATGCGAGCGGCTGATTGATCTCGTGCGCGATACCGGAGGCCATCTCCGACATCAGGTTCATGCGCCCCACGTGAGCCAGACGCTCGCGCATGTCCCGCGCTTCGTCCTCCGCCGCTTCCACCTCCGTGCGATCCTCGAGCTGAATGACGATCTGCAGCGGGAGCCCCGACGAGTCGCGTACCACGCCGCAGTGAAGGATCACGTGGACGGTCTCCCCGCGGCTGTTCCTGATCTGAATCGGGGCCGAGAACGAATCCGATCCGCGGCTGCTCTGCAGCATGGTGAGGTGGCTTTCACACTGCGGCCGATCGTCTTCGTGCACGAGATCGAGGATCGCCTGGCCTGCCAGATCCTTCTCTTTCATATGAACGATACGGCAGAATGCGCCGTTCGGGGAAAGGAGCCGCCCGTTCATGTCGAGCGTGGCGATCCCGAGCGGCGTTCCCTCGAACGTCATGCGGAGTTCTTCGCTCTTCTGGTGGATCACGTCTTCGAGGTGCCGGCGGTTCGTGATATCCCTGATGATCGCGACGAAGCGGTTTTCGTCGGGGCTGTTTTCGATTTCCCCGATCGAAAGCTCGATCGGGAAGATCGAGCCGTCCTTCTTGCGGGCGATCACTTCCCGCCCGATGCCGATGATCTTCTTCTCGCCCGTCGTGAGGTAATTGCGGAGGTATCCGTCATGGGCCGAGTGATGCGGTTCCGGCATCAGAAGATGCACGTTCCGGCCCATGACTTCTTCTTCCGAATAGCCGAACAGCCGCTCCGCGCCGGGGCTGAACACCCGGATCCGCCCCGCCTTGTCGCTCACCACGATCGCTTCGACGGCCGCCTGTAAAATTGCATGAAAAGGCGACGACGCGTCGTTCCGGCTGTTCTCAGAAAGACTCATGTCAGCAGTGTACCAAGTTTTATGCGATTGCCGCAGTTACCTTTCGGACCCGTTGCCAAGTTTCGTGCCCGCCGTCGTACGTACCTTCCGAACCCCTCCGTCCGAAGATCCCGATGCCGTGGCGGCGCGCGGCCGCCGTATATTATAGACAGGAGGACAAGGTCCGAAAGGAGGTCCGCAATGAACGCCATGAAGAAGGGCGACGGCGCCTGGAAACCCCAGCGAATCCTGGTGACGACGGATTTCAGCGAGAACGCGCGTGCCGCCTTTCCCTACGCGAAAGCGTTCGCGAAGATGTATGACGCGGACGTGGATCTGCTCTCCATCGTTTACTCCTACGAAATGGCCGTCGGGCCGATGGTGCCGCTTTCGGCCGCCCCCGACTATCTGGACGGTCTGCGGGACGACGTACTCAAGAGCCTCAAGGAACTCGCCGGGAAAGAGTCCGCTGACGGCAAGGGCATGCGGCCCTTCGTTACGATCTCTTCGACCCCGGTCGAGGGAATTCTCGATTTCGCCAACGAACACGATGTCGATCTGATCGTCATGGGAACGCGCGGCCATGGAGTATGGCGCCAGTTTCTGTTCGGCAGCGTGGCGCGCTCGGTCACACAGCACGCAAAGTGCCCGGTGCTCTGCGTCAAGCCCGGCGAGGAAGGGCTGCTCGACGAGGAAGGGAACGTTTCGGTTCGACGGCTCGTCGTGCCGATGGATCTGTCGAAGTACTCCGAGACCCTCCTGCGAATGGCGGACGAACTCGCGAGACCGCACGTCAGCAAGGTCGCGGCGCTGCATGTGGTCGATACGCTGATTCCGCCCATGTACCAGCTCGTGGGCATCGAATCGCTATTCGATCTCGATCGCGACATGCGGAAACGCCTCGAGGTTCGCGTCGACAAGCTCCTTCGAGAGTGCGTGCGATCCGAGATCGAAACGGAACATCACGTGCTCGAAGGGAACGCGTCACGCGAGATCGCGCGATTCGCGGACGAGTTCAAGGCCGATCTCGTCATCATGGGTCGAAGGGGCGTGGGGGACACGCCGCATCTCATCGGTGGAGTCACGGAACGAATGATGCACGACACGCATCACCCGATTCTGGTCCTTCCGTAACTCACAGCACGAAAGAGGGTCTGCATGTACGTGAAGGTCCGTGACCTCATGACTGCCAACGTTCTTACGATTCGACCGTATCATTCCGTTGAAAGGGCGCGCAAGCTGATGGACAGTCACCAGCTGAGCGCCCTTCCTGTTGTCGACAGTGACGATCTCGTAGTCGGCATGGTGAGTTCCAGCGATCTCGTGCGAACGAACGGAAGCGAAAACTCGCCCGTTCGCACGATCATGTCGACACGCGTCTTCACGATCTCCGAATACGACGCCGTGCACTCCGTTGCGCGTATGATGCGGAACCGGCACATTCATCACGTTGTCGTGACGAACGAAAAACGAGTCGTGGGCATGATCAGTTCCTACGACCTGCTCCGTCTCGTGGAGAACCACCGCTTCGTCATGCGCAACGCCCCGAACGGGCCGAGGGGAAAACACGGAACGGGATAGGGTAGAGGAGAAGAAGGAAAGAGTGCTTTTCTTTCATCGAAAAGGAGAACGGGGACTTCGCAATGCGCGAAGCCCCCGTTGTTGTATCGACCTGGCTGTCCGGGCGCGTCAGGCCCCGCTCCCGTTCCTGCTCCGGCTGCTCTCCTGTTCCGGATTCCGACCGTCGCGCGAAAACCTCCGGGTGGAGCGGGGGCGCTGCTTGTCGAAAGTGCGGTGACGAAGCAGACCCGGCCCTGCTCTTCTTCATTACAGCCTGAGCGGGTGGCGCGACGGACGGGGACCCCGGTCGAGCCTGCCGAGACCGGGGTGTTCCGTCGCGTCAGGACCCGCTCAGCCTCCAATCAAAAAAACGACCAGCTCCGAGTCTTCTCTTCCCCGCACCACCGACAATCCTCAGCCCCCCGCTACACGCCTGCCGTGTGGATCTGGCGCGCGAAGTCGACGAGACGCGCGGAGTAGCCGACCTCGTTGTCGTACCACGACAGGACCTTGACGGTGCGTTTGCCCAGCATCATCGTCGATACGCTGTCGACGATCGAAGAATGCGTGTCGCCGATAATATCGCGGGAGACGAGGGCCTCGTCGGTAACACGAAGGATTCCCGCGAGCGGGCCTTCGAGCGAGGCGCGCATGAACGCGGCGTTGACCTCGTCCATCGAAGTGTCCATCTGCAGGCGAATCACGGCATCGGTGATCGAGCCGTCGGGAATCGGAACGCGCATCGCCATGCCCAGAACCTTGCCGGCGAGCTCGGGGATCACCTGCTCGGTGGCGCCGGCGGCTCCGGTCGTCGTGGGAACCATCGAGATCGCGGCGGCGCGGCCGCGGCGGCGTTTCCGGATCGGCCGGTCCATCAGCGACTGACTGGCGGTATACGCATGGATGGTCGTGAACACGATATCGTCCACGCCGAACTCGTCGATCAGCACGCGCGCAATGGGAGCGAGGCAGTTCGTGGTGCACGACGCCATCGAAACAACGGTGTGTTTCTTCGGATCGTAGAGATCGGCGTTAACACCGAGAACGAACATGCCGTCGGCGTCGTCGGAGGGCGCGGCGACGATCACGCGTTTGGCCCCGGACGCCATGTGTCCCGCGGCGCGTTCGCGCGGGCGGTGCGCGCCGGTGGCTTCGATCACGATATCCGCGCCGGAATCGCCCCACGGGATTTCGCGCGGCTCGGGGCTCGAGTAGAAATCGATCGAACGCCCGTCCACGATCAGCTTGCCGCCGTCGTGATCGATCTTGCGCGGGTTCCACCCGTGCACCGAGTCGTACTTCAGCAGATAGGCGAGGTCGCCGAGGTCCGCGAGGTCGTTGAAAGCCACGATCTCCATGTCGGGCTCCCGCTCAACGAGATTGAAGACAGTGCGGCCGATACGGCCGAATCCGTTGATACCGATACGTATGCTCATGAGTTCTTTGCTCCCTGATGGTCAAAAGTTCAGCTTATTTCTATCAGACTAAGGGCAGGCGGGTATTCTCCCCATACGGGGAAACCGAAACGGGCCTGCGCCTGTCGCGGATCGTCACGCCCGCGCCAAGTCTCTACATTATAGACGGAAAGGTGGTTAGCCGGGAATGAATTGGAAGAAGGAGTATGAGTCGAAACGGACGTCTCCGGCCGAGGCGGTGCAGTGCGTCCGTTCGGGCGACCGGGTCTACGTGGGCTCCGGATGCGCCGTTCCGCAGGGACTCACTGGTGCGCTGGTCGAGCGGGGCGATGAGTTGCGCGACGTCGAAATCGTGCACCTTCTCACGTTCGGCATGGCAACCTACAGTAAGCGCCAGCACGCGAAGAGCTTCCATCATAACGCGTTCTTTATCGGGGGAAATGTCCGCGATGCGGTCAACGAGGGTAGGGCTGACTACACGCCTATCTTCCTGAGCGAGATCCCCGCGCTGTTCCAGTCGGGCCAGATGCCGCTCGATTGCGCGCTCGTCATGGTTTCTCCCCCCGATGCGAACGGGTTCTGCAGCCTGGGGATCCACCCGGACCTCGCGATGAGCGCCGTAAAAACGGCGAAAACAGTCATCGCCGAGGTCAATCGTTCGATGCCGCGCGTGCACGGAGATACGTTCGTGCACGTTCGCGACATCGACATGTTCGTCGAGAATACGCATCAACTCGTCGAACTCGTTTCCGAAGTGGCCGGTCCGATTTCGTCGGCGATCGGACGCCACATCGCTTCCCTCGTTCCTGACGGCGCCACGCTTCAGCTCGGCATCGGCAAGATCCCCGATGCAATTCTGCCGCTGCTCATCAATCACCAGGATCTCGGCATTCATTCTGAAATGATCGGGAACGGTGTGATCGACCTGATGGAGCGGGGCGTCATCACGAACGCGAGGAAGCCCATTCACGCCGGCAAGGTCGTCGCCAGTTTCGCGATGGGGACGTTCGATCTGTACGAATATCTCAGAGACAATCCGGCGTTCGAATTTCATCCGACCGAATACGTGAACGATCCTCGCATTATCGCGCAGCATCCGAAGATGGTAAGCGTCAACTCAGCCGTCGAAGTCGATCTCACCGGCCAGGTGGTTTCCGACTCGATGGGACACCGGTTCTATTCCGGTATCGGCGGCCAGGTGGACTTTATTCGTGGAGCGGCTATGTCCGACGGTGGCCGCCCTGTCTTGGCGCTGCCTTCGACTGCTGCGGGCGGGACGCGATCCCGTATCGTGACCGAACTGACGCCGGGCGCCGGCGTCGTCACGAGCCGGGGCGACGTGCACTATGTCGTCACCGAATACGGCGTCGCGTATCTGCACGGGAAAAGCGTGCGCGAGCGCGCGATGGCTCTCGTCGAAATCGCCCACCCCGATTTTCGCCCGGAACTTCGCGCGCACGCCGTCAATCGCAAGCTGATCCCTTCGCACTGGCAGGTCCCCTCCGAACTCGACCGCTATCCCGAAGGGCTCGAAG
>JABDJQ010000718.1 GCA_013002425.1 Gemmatimonadota bacterium | reverse complement strand
GCGCCGCGTCGCCCCCCCCGACCCACTGGTCGTACTCTTCGGGCTCGGAGCCGTCGGTCAGAAACGCGCCGACATCGTCCGGATGCGGGCTTCCCGTCCCCCCGGACACGCCGAGCCGAAGCGCGGGATCCGGAGACCAGCCGAAACGGCCCATGAAGCCCTTTTCGTCGTTCGAGTCGTCGACATAGGGGAGCGGGGCG
Source organism: Gemmatimonadota bacterium (assembly GCA_013002425.1). Taxonomy (GTDB): domain Bacteria; phylum Orphanbacterota; class Orphanbacteria; order Orphanbacterales; family Orphanbacteraceae; genus JABDJQ01. The sequence goes on along the minus strand of JABDJQ010000718.1, from coordinate 4,760 downwards.
CCCGGTGAGCCCTGGGTGACGGCCGCGCGATACTCCCAGTCGCCTTTCGCGCCCACGAGCCCCGCGCCGAGATCGTAGCAGACGGCGTAGAGAACCGGCATGCCGCGCCGGAGGAATCCCGAAGGATCGCCCGGGTACCCCATGAACCCGGACTGTCCGTGTCCACGAACCGCCAGCAGTTCGTCGACGTTCGCGGGCGGCGTCCCGGAAAGATAGGTCGTGTGATGGCCCCATATCAAAGGGACGCCGGAGAGCGTTCGATGCGGATCGAACGCGTGCGCCACGTAGTCGCCGAACGGATTCGGTATCTTGCCCGCCTGCGCGTAGAGCGCGCCGTCCCCGATCATTTCATGCAGAACGAATGCCGAGAAAGTGGTGAAGCTGCTTCGCAGCGCGTCGTTGTAAAGGAACTGCGCGACCACCTGCGTCTGTTCGTGCGGGGCGGCCTCGACGTACACGCGCAGGAGGAGAGGGTCGAACATCGTGTCGCCGCGGTTCAAAACGTTCAATGGAACACCGGTCGTCTCGCCCTTGGCCGTGAGCTGAAGGTCTCCGCGCACGCGCACGCGGTTCGCCGCGTCAGCCTGGACGGCCGCGAAGGCCGCGGCCAGTGCAGCCCAGAGCAGGCCTCTGTGAGCCACTCGAAATAATCTCGTTCGAATCTTGCGCATGTTCATCCAATCATCAGCTGGTGCGAACCATCCGAGTCTGTTCCGTCCGGGCTGTCGTCCGTATCTATCCGCGTATCGGCTCTTTCAGATCCGAGCTCGATCTGGAAGCGGGTGCCCCCGCCTTCGCGGTCCTCGCTCCAGATGCGCCCGCCGTGGTGCTGCACGATCCGGCGCGCGATCGCGAGCCCCATGCCGAGACCCGACGATCCGAACTCTTCCTCGCCGCTCGAGTGGTGTTCGATGGCGCCCCTCTCGTAGAAGCTCTCGAAAATCCGGATCCGTTCCGCGTCGGGGATGCCGATGCCGCTGTCCTCCACGACGAGCCTCGTTACCGCGTCCCCGTCCTCCGCGCGTACCGTGACGTGCCCGCCGTCGGGCGTGTAGCGAATCGCGTTGCGCACGAGCGTGGTCACGGCTTCGCCGAGGAGAGTGAGGTCGCCGGGGAAAGACCGCTCCGAGCGCGGCGGCTCTATGTGCAGGTTCAGTTCCCGTTTGCCGAGATAATCACGCCAGTCGCTCTCGAAACGCTCGAACAGTTCCCTCGCCGTCACCGGCTCGTGCCGTACGTCGCTCCCGTCGGAGTCGAGAACGGCCATCATCGTCACGACACCCACGACACGCTGCAGGCGCGAAACTCCCTTTTCGAGCGACGGCATGAGTTCGCGCATCGTGGGATGCAGATTCCGGACGTCATCCATCGAAGCCTGGATCAGATCGACCGTGCCCTGAATGATCGTGGCCGGCGTGCGAAGTTCGTGAGAAGCGAGCGTAATGAACCGCGACTTCATCTGCTCGAGTTCACGCAGCGTTTCGATCTGCTCGTGCAGTGCGCGGCGCATCTGAACGAAGCGATCCCCGAGATAGCCGAGTTCGTCGCCCGTGTCGATGCGAAGCTTCAGGTCTTCTTCGTTCGCTTCGAGCCGGCGCGCTGCTTCGACGAGCTGGTCGATCGGGTTCGTGACGCGGCGCGTGATCCATCGCGCGAAGAAGAAAGTAACGACGAACATCAGAATCCCCGCGAGCCCGATCCGTGTCGTGAGCCTCGTTACGAAGGCGCGGTCCGCGCTCGTTGACTTCTCGAGACGGACGAGGGCGGGTTCCGCTCCGGCAACCCGCGGCAGTTCGCTTTCGATCGCGTTGCGCAGCGGCTCTCCCTCGGAACGGGAGGACGCGATCGCGTTTCCATCGCTCAGGAACGTGACGTCGCAGTTCGTGATGTCACGAATGCGGGCGGCAAGGGCGTCGTCGAGCAGTTCGCCGTGACGCAACACGCCGACGACGCGCTGGCCGACGAGGATCGGCAGTGCCACGGTTTCGTAGAGCGCGCCGTTCGTCCATTGAATGCCGGTGGGGTTTTCGCCGCGGATCGCGGCCCGGATGTCGGGGCTTTCGATCAGTGAAGTTCTCTCGAAGGGCGGCGCGCAACAGCGAACGAGCAACTCGCCGTCGGAGGCCGTCACCTCGAAGAGATCGCTGCCGAGTGCGTGATGAAACTCTTCGCTCACCTGCTGCATGGTTGCGCGGAACGTCTCGTCGCGCGCGATGCCGGGCTGCGCGAGCATCGCGAAGAACTTCGGGTCGCGCGCCACGACACGGGCTTTCGTCTTGAGATCCTCTCCCCGCGCGTTCAGATGGTCGAGAAGCACGCGACGCGCGGTCTGCAGTTGCTCGTCCGTGCGCTGATCGAGTTGTTCGCGGACCTGAACGAACGTGATCAGGATGGCGGCGGCCGTCATGAAAAGCGCCGGCAGAATCGCGACGCCGAGAATCTTGCGCCCGAGCACGCGTGGAATCGCGGCCCGCACTAGATTTCGACCTCGATCGGCGTCGCGGCGCCCGGACGCACTTCGATCTCACGTGACACCGTTTCGAGGTCGGGGTGCCAGACCACGAGCCGGTAACGTCCCGCCGGCACGGACGGAATGCGAAAGGCGCCTGTTTCTGTGTCGGGGCGTGCGAAGTACGGATTCTGGAGAACGAGAATCGTTCCCTTCATATCAGAGTGTATGTCGCAGAAGACCTGCACGACGCCCGGGTCTTCGAATACGACCGACTTCGATTTGCCCCTGGCGTAGCGGCCGAGATCGAACCGTTTTGCGGGCGAGTACGAAAAGACGTTGTGATAATAAGGGTCCTCGTTCGGAAAGCCGACTTCCTGGCCGGCCAGGATGACGAGCACGGAGGGCTCGAACTCCATGCCGCGCTGGGTCAGTTTCGGCGAGGCGGGCGGATCGATTGCGTGCGGCGCGGCGACCTTTTCGAGATAGACGACGATCTCCCGGATCAGCGACTTCCCTTCCGTATCGTTCGAAGGAGCGGTCGTATGAGCGACACCGGGATACGCGTTGATCCGGATCGCATAGGGAGGCTCGCTCACGACGCGGACGGTGCCCGTCAGAATCCCGATGTCCGCCGCGTCCACGGATTCATTTCCGGGGAGCGCCGTCAGGACGGCCAGCAGGAGCCCTGCCGTGATGTTATGGAGCCTGCGCAACCCGTTCTCTCCGGACCCGAGGGGAAACACTTACTTTCGTGTCCACTGTTCGGCCAGGATGCGGTTTTCTTGAACGGGGTCAGGAACGGGAGGGAGTCAGCAGATAGTGCCCGACGAGCCATTCAGAGCCCTTTCGCAATCCGAAGAGCTCCGCGCAGGCCAGGAAGAACAGGCGCCAGCGCTGGAACCAGACAGCGGCGTCTTTCCCGTAATGTTCGCGGAAGAGCGCCCGCACCGACTCCTCTCTCTCGTCGAGGTTGGCGAGCCAGGCGTTCGCGGTTCGCTCGTAGTGCGTGCCGTCCCACTTCCAGGAGCGTTCCGGGACGAGGTCGTCCGTGAAGCGAGAGAAGACGTCGAAGTCGGGCATGATCCCGCCCGTGAAGAAGTAGCGACCCATCCAGTCCGATTCGCTCTCCGTTCGAAACGGATAGAGGAACTCGCGATGGCAGAAAATATGAACGAACAGCGCGCCGTCCGGACGGAGCCAGCTTCGAACGCGACGCAGGAGTTCCCGGTAGTTCCGCATGTGCTCGAACATCTCGACGGAAACGACGCGATCGAACTTCTGTTCGATCGAAAAATCGTTCATGTCGCGTGTGAGTACCGTGATGTTCGCCAGGCCGCGCGCGCGCGCCGTTTCTTCGATGTATGCGCGCTGCAGGCGGGAGTTCGAAACGGCCGTGATCCGCGCGGCCGGGTAGCGGGCGGCCATGAAGAGCGTAAGCGATCCCCAGCCGCAGCCGAGTTCGAGTATGTCGTGCCCGTCGGCGATTCCGGCGCGCTCACATGTGATGCGAAGCGCCGCCTCTTCCGCCTGGCCCAGGTTTTCCGCGCCCTCTCCCCAGTAGCAGCCCGAATATTTTCTGTGGGGGCCGAGCACTTCCGTGAAGAACGCGGCGGGCACTTCGTAGTGCTGTTCGTTCGCGCGATCGGGAACCGGCGCGATCGGACCTTCCCGCATTTCGAGGTCGAGGACCTTTCGCCGCGCGGCCGCTTCCCGCGTGGCTTCGTCGCGGATCCCGCGTTCACAGAGCCTGCGAATCCCCCAGCGTATGAGGGGGTCGGGTACCGCGCCGGCTTCCACGAGGCGAAGCGCCGGTCGGATGAGCGTGTCGGTCACGTCACAGTCCCCCTTTGAGAACGGGAATGGCGCAAATGAAGGGAATGACGGGAATCATGAGCGCACGCTCTTCGTGAGCAGAACCTGAATGTCGCTGATGAAGCGTTCGGCGAATCCGGCTTCGCAGTACGCGAGATAGTAATCCCAGAGGCGTTCGAATCTCCCGCCGTAACCGAGCGCGCGGATTTCGACGCGATTCGCCTCGACGTTCCGCCGCCACGCCTGCAGCGTCGGCGGATAGTGCTGGCCGATGTCGAGGCAGCTTTCGATCGACAGGGAAGTGCGGAGCAGCGTCTTTCGCATCGCGCGCACTGAGAGGAGACAGCTTCCGGGGAAGACGTACTTCTGGATGAAGTCGACCGCGCGCACGTAGTAGTCGAAATGCGCGTCGTTCATCGTGATCGCCTGCAGCGCCATCCTGCCGCCGGGCACGAGCAGCCGGTCGCATGCGGCGAAATACTCGTCCAGGTGCTCG
>JABDJQ010000707.1 GCA_013002425.1 Gemmatimonadota bacterium | reverse complement strand
CCGTTCACCTCATCGAAGAACCGGCGGTCGTAGGTTTTGGTGCTGAAGACGAGAACGTTCATACGATCGGATCCTGTGCGATCTTGCGTGGAGGCGGGACGTCCCTTGATACGAGATCGGGAAAAGCCGTGAAAAGAGAGAAGTGGTCGGGGCGAGAGGATTCGAACCTCCGGCCTCCTGCACCCGAAGCAGGCGCGCTACCGGGCTGCGCCACGCCCCGACCAGTCTAGTGAAGCACGAACTTGATGAGGTAAAAGCCACCTATCAGCAGAATTATAAACACGATGGACAGTATATTAAAGTACTTATCGATAAACTCGGTGATCGGTTCGCCGAATTTGTGGATCAGACCCGCCACGAGGAAGAATCGGGCCGATCGGCCGACGATCGAGGCGAGAATGAAGGTCACGAAGTTGATCTGGAAGACCCCCGCCCCGATCGAGAAGATCTTGTACGGAATGGGCGTGAATCCCGCCACGAGGACGAACCAGAAATTGTATTTGTCGTAGATGTCGCCGACCTTCGCGAACTTGTGCTCGCTGAAGCCGGGGATATGCTCGAAGAACCACGGCCCGGCTACTTCCCAGAAACCGTGCCCGATGAAGTAGCCGATCGCGCCTCCGATGACCGATCCCACCGCGCAGAGGATCGCGAAACGGTACGATTTGGCCGGGATCGCGATGCAGAGCGCGATGAGGAGCGGATCGGGCGGCACGGGAAACACGGACGATTCCGCGATCGCGATGAGCAGGAGCGCGAGCACGCCGTACGGGGTCTTCGCCCAGTGCAGTACCCAGTTATAGAGAGGTCGAAGCACGTGATTCCCTTTCCGGATCCGCGTCGGGACCCTCCGTGGCGATAAACGGCACGAAACGGCATTCGCCTGCCCGGATCCGGGTGTCGACACCCGCGGACCTTCGCACCACGATCAGCTCCTGTTTCTCTCCATCGGCCGAGACCGGCGCGACCAGGATACCGGGATCCGCGAGCTGATCGAGCAGCGGTTTCGGAATCGCCGAGCACCCGGCTGTAATGATGATGCGATCGAACGGCGCGTAACGATCCCAGCCGTGATACGCGTCGCCGGCCGCGACGAGAATGTTCGCGAGGCCGAGATCCGAGAGCAGGCGGTTCGCGCGGCGCGCGAGTTCGGGGAGCCGCTCGACACTGTAAACGGTCTTCGCCAGGAGCCCGAGCACGGCGGCCTGGTAGCCGGAGCCGGTGCCCGCTTCGAATACCGTTTCCTCCCCCGTGAGCGCGAGAAGTTCCGTCATGCGTCCCACGATGTACGGCTGGCTCAGCGTCTGCCCGTGCCCGATCGGAAGCGCGTGGCCGCCGTACGCCTGGAACTCGAGCGCCTTGTCCGCGAACGCGTGCCGCGGCACGGCGCGGAGCGCTTCGAGAACCTGAGGTTCGGTGACGCCCGCCTCCTCGACATCGCGCGCGACCATGCGGGTGCGCGCGTTCTTGAACTGCTCGATCCCCGGTAGTCGTTTCAACGCGCCGTCCACTCCCGCGTTTTCAGTTCGGCCATCGCCGGTTCGTCGGTCATGTCGAGGTGAAGCGGCGTGAGCGATACGAGCTTGTCGTGAATCGCGCGGAAATCGCTTCCCTCTTCGAGATCGCTCGTCGGCGTGTCGCCCCCGATCCAGTAGTACGGCTTGCCGCGCGGATCGATCTTTTCGACGACCGTATCCTTATAGACGCGATGTCCGATATGCGTGATCGCGATACCCTGAATCCCGCCCGCGGGAAGGTCGGGAAAGTTCACGTTCCAGTAGCTGCGCGGCGCCGGCGGCTTTTCGATCATCTGCCCGATGATCGCGCGCACGAACGGAAGACACCCCGCGAGTCCGTCGCTGCCGCGCCCTGCGAGCGAGAACGCCGCGCTGGGGATTCCCAGAACCGCGCCTTCGATCGCCGCGCCGACCGTGCCCGAGTACGTGACGTCGTCGCCGAGATTCGGGCCGTGATTGATGCCGGAAAGAACGAGCTGCGGGATTTCCTTCAGAAACCCTT
>JABDJQ010000706.1 GCA_013002425.1 Gemmatimonadota bacterium | reverse complement strand
GCACGATCTCGCTCTGGTGCATGGGCGTCAATCAGCATTCGCGCGGCACGTGGATGAACAACCTGATCACGAACCTGCACCTCGTGACGGGCAAGATCTCGCGCCCCGGCTCGAACCCGTTCAGCCTGACCGGCCAGCCGAGCGCGTGCGGCACCGTGCGCGAAGTGGGAACGCTCACGAATCGCCTGCCGGCGGACATGGTCGTCATGAAGAAAGAACATCGCGACATCGCCGAGAAGATCTGGGGCGTGCCCGAAGGAACGATCCCGGCGAAGCCCGGTTATCACGCGACCGACATGTTCCGCGCGTTCATGCGCGGCGACGTGAAGGTGATGTGGGTGCAGACGACGAACCCGTGGGTCACGATGCCGAACCTGCATCGCATCGATCGCAAACCGGGCGACGGGCGCTTTCTGATCGTGAGCGACATCTACCCGACGCCGACGACCGAAGCGGCGGACCTCGTGCTTCCCGCGGCCGCGTGGATCGAGCGCGAAGGCGCGTTCGGGAACTCCGAGCGCCGCACGCAGCAGTGGAACCAGCTCGTCAAACCGCCGGGCGAGGCGAAGGAAGACGCGTGGCAGGTCATTCAGGTCGCGAAGCGCATGGGCATGGGGCATCTGTTCCCGTGGCCCGAAGACGACTGGCACGAACCGATGTTCGAAGAGTACCGGAGCTTCGGCCTCGGGCACGGGAAAGACCTCGCGAGCTACGACCAGCTGCGCGAGACGCGCGGCCTGCTCTGGCCCGTTGTCGACGGCAAGGAGACGCGCTATCGCTACGCGGCCGGACACGATCCGTACGTGAAGAAACGGAAGGGCGTCCACTTCTACAAAGCGAAGGGATACGGGGAGAAAGCCGCCGTCTGGTTCCGCCCGTATCATCCGCCGGCGGAAGAGCCCGACAACGAATACCCGTTCTGGCTCTGCACGGGGCGCGTTCTCGAACAGTGGCACACGGGATCGATGACACGCAGAGTGAAACAACTGCACCAGGCCACGCCGAAAGCGTACGTCGAACTGAACCGGAGCGACGCGACGAAACTGGGCGTCAAGAGCGGAGACCGCGTGAAGCTCGTATCGCGGCGCGGCGCGATGGAGATGGACGTCAAGGTCGACGGGCGCGGAAAACCGCCGGTCGGATCAGCCTTCGTGCCGTTCTTCGACGAACATTATCTGATCAACGAACTGACGCTGGACGCGATGTGCAACATCAGCAAACAGCCCGATTACAAGAAATGCGCCGTTCGTATCGAACGCGTGTGAGCGGAGTCATGAACCGTAAATCCGGATTTCGAACAGTGATCGCACTTGCCGCCGTTTGCGCGCTTGCCGGAACGGGCTGCGGACGCGGCGACGCGGCGAAAGGTGACGGAAGCGGCAACGAGCGCACGGTCGTCAAGACGAGCGCCACGGAGCGCGCGGAACGGCGGGGATACGACGGCGCGCCTCCTGTAATACCGCACGAAATGTTCGGCGTGGCGTGCACGAGCTGCCACAACATGCAAGGCATGCAAGTGGAAGGCGTCGGCTTCTCGCCGCCGATGCCGCACGAGGTGACCGCCGGGCTTTCGGACGTCGCCCGCTGCCGGCAGTGCCATGTGTTTCGCGAGACCGACGAGATCTTCGTCGCGAGCGACTTCCAGGGACTCGCGCAGGACCTGCGCCACGGCCGGCGCCTGAACGACTACACGCCGCCCGTCATCCCCCACCCTGTCTTCATGCGCGAAAACTGCTACGCGTGTCATGCGGGCGCCGCCGCGCGCGAGGAGATTCGCTGCTCGCATCCCGAGCGCACTCGCTGTCAGCAATGCCACGTGGAAGAGAACGCGACCGATCTATTCACGCCCTGATCCTGAAACCGGCGCGTTCGATCGGTCGGGCGCGCCCTGGATCGACTGTCACAGGAACGAATCGAAATCACGGGCCCCCGACGGGCGGCCCCGAGTCCATCGAAGATTCAAGCCAGGAG
>JABDJQ010000698.1 GCA_013002425.1 Gemmatimonadota bacterium | reverse complement strand
ACGTGAAGACGTGCCGATCATCTGCGAAGTGCCGCTCGTCGTCGAATACTACTCGAAGTAGTTCGAACGCGAGCCCGGGCGCGCGAAGCGCCGTACTGCAAGAGCAAACGAAAGCCCGCCGGCGCATGTCGGCGGGTTTTTTGATAGCAACCCGGTTCAGTGTACAAGGGAGAGGTTTCTTCATGCGTCATCTTTTGATTGGTCTGGTCCTCACGCTTTCTGTCAGCGCGCCCGCCTGCTCGAATGAACCTGAATCGGGGCAGCTGTCCATCGGTGTCCTTGCATTCGACGGAGTTCTTACGAGCGAGGTCACGGCCCCGATGGAAGTGTTCGGGGCGGCTTCTCACAAGGACTGGTTCGCGTCCTACAGAGTGCTTCTCGTTTCCGGGACCGATCAAAAGCGAATCACGACAGCAGAGGGACTGAAGCTCGTTGCTGACGCCACGATCCATGACGACATCGAGTACGAAGTACTTCTCGTACCGGGCGCTTATGAGCTGGAAGAGCTGACCTCGAACGATACGTTCATGAGCTTTATCCGCGATAAGGGGAAGGCCGCCGGCTGGCTGGGCAGCAACTGTTCCGGCGCGTTTCTGCTGGCTCATGCCGGTCTGCTCGACGGCGTGAAGGCCACGACCTGGGCGGGGGGAGAGGCCGACCTGAAGAAAGCCTACCCGAAGGTCGACGTTCAGTTCGACACGAATGTAGTCATCGACGGGAATACGATTACTTCGAACGGCGGTGTTGTCAGCTACGAGGCGGCGCTCACTCTGCTGGGCAGGCTCAGCTCTCCGGAACACGCGCAGGAGATTGCGGAGATTCTGCAGTTCACGCGCGTGCAGGGCGGGGAACTCCGCTAGTTCGGAGCGTCGCTAAGACGGACGAAGTCCCCCTACTCTCCCACTTCACGAAACGGCAGCACGGCCCAGAATTCGCGCGCGGCGCTTCGCGCCTGCCAGGCTGCGGGCGCGGGGATGCCGTACTCGGCGAGCATCGTTTTCAGTTCGCTCGTGAACGATTCGCGGATCAGGAAGTCGCCGTCGCGCAATTTCTGCCAGAAGGTGCGTTCTTCGGGGTAGAAGTGGAGCCTCACGGCTTCTTCGGGGTCGAGTTCGGCGAGTTCGAGCGCGAGCGACACGGCTTCTTTGACGCCGCCGATGCGATCGACGAGTCCGAGGTCGTAGGCGTCGCCCCCGGACCAGACGCGTCCGCCCGCGATTTCGTCGACATCGGCGACGGCGATGTTGCGCCCGAGCGAAACGCGGGTCAGGAACTCGTCGTAGCTGTGGTCGATGCCGCGCTGGATCGCGGCGCGCTCCGACTCGCTCCACTTGTCGCTCGAACGAAACGTGCCGGCGTTCTCGCCGCGCGTGAACTCTTCGACATGAATGCCGATCTTTTCGTAGAGCCCGGCCCACGTCGGCTTCAGCGCGAACACGCCGATCGATCCCGTGACGGTGGAGCGGTCGGCCAGGATCGCGTCGGCGCCGGCCGACACCCAGTAGCCTCCCGACGCGGCCACGTCGCCCATCGAAACGACCACGGGCTTCTGCAGTTTCGCGGACTCGACGGCGCGCCAGATTTCATCCGACGCCATCACGGATCCGCCGGGACTCGAAACGCGCAGCACGATGGCCGTGATCCGGTCGTCGTCCGCGGCTCTCAGTATCGACTCGGTGATCGTTTCGGATCCGGCCACGCGCGTATAGCCCGACTCGCTCGGCCCCGGCATGATGTCGCCGGTGATGAACACGACGGCCACGCCCTCGCTCGCGAACCCGGGATCGAGCGCGCCGGCGTCGCGATACTCTTCGAGCCCGAACGACATCGTTTCGCCTTCTTCGTGAATATCGAGAAGGCGTTCGTAGTCGCTCCAGAACAGCAGCTCGTCGACGAGCCCGGCCTCGAGCGCTTCGGTTGCGATCGTATACGGCCCCGCGCTCACGACTTCGTCCGCTTCCGCGTAGGTCATGCCGCGCGCTTCGGCGATCGCTTCGAGGTACGCTTCGTAACGCGCGTCGAGAAGCGCGTCGATCTGCTCGCGGTACGGTTCGGACATCGAGTCCTTGATGTACGTTTCCGGATACGACTTGTACTTGCCCGCGGTCACGGCTTCCCATTCGATGTCGGCCTTCCCGAACAGGTTTTTCAAGAACTGGATTTCCGCGTACATGCCGTCGACGAGAAGCATGCCGGCCGGGGCGAGTACGATTTTCGATGCTGCTGTAGAAATGTAGTAGGGAAGGTCGAGCGTGGCGTCCATGTGCACTTCGACAGGCTTGCCGGCGGCGCGCACGGCGAGAAGCGCGTTCCGGATCTCCTCCGCCTTCCCCCAGCCGACGCTCGCGATTCCGCCGGCCCGCACGACCACGCGCTCGATCCGGTCGTCGTTCGCAGCCGCGCGGATCAGATACACCGTCTCGGTCAGGTTGACGGGCTGATCGCCGAACACCGCGTCCTGAATCGACGAATGGTGCAC
>JABDJQ010000693.1 GCA_013002425.1 Gemmatimonadota bacterium | reverse complement strand
GGTAGAGCTCGGAGAGGTCGGGACGGCGCGGGCGATAGATGAACTTCCAGTTATCGTCGACCGCGCAGTAGAGCAGGTCGTCGTTCGGGCGGCGCGCCACCATGTTCGCGTTCGTGTCGTACATGTTCAGCTGATCGGCATACGCGATGCGCGGCTCGTCGGCTTCGCCGCGCATGAGCGGGAGCAGCGTGCGCCCCTCCATGTGGCCTTCGGACTCGACCCCGAGCCAGTCGTAGAGCGTGGGGACGGCGTCGATCGTGCGCACGATCGAGCTCACGCGCTTCCCGCCCGCTTCGCCCGGAATGCGCACGAGAAGCGGCACGCGGATCTGCTCCTGATACAGGATGCGATGGTTCCACCAGTCGTGGTCGCCGAGTCCCTCGCCGTGATCGGACGTCACGACGACGATCGTGCGGTCCCACTTCCCCGTCTCCTTCAAGTGCTCGACGAGGCGCCCGAACTGGCTGTCGACGTACTGCACTTCCGCCGCGTACATCTTGCGGCGATAGTCGTCGCCCACCGTGCCGCGCGGGACGAGTTCGCTCACGACTTCCCTCGGCGGCTTGAGCGACATGTCGTGCGGATCCCAGTAGTGAATCCACGTGAAGAACGGGTCCTTTCCGATTTCGTCGATCCACGCGATCACGCGATCGGTCGTGACGTCGGAACGCCTCTGGTTCTTCGCGACGTTCCAGCGCACGCGGCCGTCGTCGCTCTGCTGCATCACGGTATCGGTAGCCGCCTGAATGCCGTTGTCGAACACTTCGAATCCCGTATCGAACCCGAACTGTTCGGAAACGGGGAACGCCGATAGAAACGCGCCGGTGCGCCACCCCTTGTCGCGCAGCACGGTCGTAATGCGTGGGACAGCGGGGTCGAGACGATAGCCGGAAGCGGCGTAGAGCACGCGCACGCCGTGCTGATATTGATAGAGGCCGGTCAGGATCGACGCGTGCGAAACGGGGGTCACGGACGCCTGCGCGATCGCGCGCTCGAAGAGCGTACCTTCGGCCGCGATACCGTCGAAATACGGCGTCTGCGCCGCGTTCGGCGCGCCGTAGCAGCTCAGATAGTCCGCGCGCGTGGTGTCGAGCGTGACCAGAATCACGTTGTACGGTTCGGGCTTCGTGCCGCACGCGAGCAGCAGCGCGCCGAGAACGAGAACGCCGGCCGCGAGCGAGGAGCGGCGGACGGATCGGATGCGTCGGTTGCGATGATTTCGGTTCATCTGCTCAGTGTAGGCGAGGCGGCGCATGCCCTCAAGAGGAGATGGGCTTCGGATGATCCGGGACGCGCGGCCGGGACACCGATTCCGCCGCGTACTCCGGGGGAAGTTTCGGCTCCGCCCTTCTGATATACTCCGCGCATGAAGCTCGAAAGCCGCATTTCGGGGGTCGACTGGGTGCTGCTCGTGGCGGTTCTCATCGCCACCATCGTCATCGTTCCGATGCACGCGAAGCTCGTGCATTTTTTCTGTGACGACGCGTATATTTCGTTCCGGTACTCGCAGAACTTCGCCGAGGGGAACGGCCTCGTTTATAACGTGGGCGAACGGGTCGAAGGGTACACGAACTTCCTCTGGGTGTTTCTCGTCGGCGTGCTCATGAAGTTCGGGATGGGCGCGGAAACGGCCGCGCTCGCGCTCGGCATCTTCTTCCTGATCGCGACTCTCAAACTCGCGGCCGTGCTCACGTATCGATTCACAGGAAGCGTCGGCTGGAGCGTGCTCC
>JABDJQ010000680.1 GCA_013002425.1 Gemmatimonadota bacterium | reverse complement strand
GTGTGTCGCAGTAGGAACGCAGGTCGGCGAGGTGAAAATAGCGATCGTCCCGGCTCATGAGCTTGTCGTAGATCCACTGGAATCGCCCGGGCTCCTCCGGCGCGAACGTACCGTCGCGCAGCGTGTTCATGACGCGTTCGATGTCCGGATTCTCCGCCGCGATCGCGCCGGGATCGTACGATTCGGAGTTCCGCAATGCCTCGATCTCGGCCGCGGTCAGCCCGAAGATATAGATGTTCTCCTCGCCGACCTCTTCGCGGATTTCGATGTTGGCCCCGTCGAGCGTCCCGATCGTCATGGCGCCGTTCAGCGCAAACTTCATGTTGCCCGTGCCCGACGCTTCCATGCCGGCCGTCGAGATCTGCTCGCTGATGTCGGCCGCGGGAAACATCTTCTCCGCAAGCGAAACACGATAGTCGGGAATGAAGACGACCTTAAGGTACTTGCCCGCGATCTCGTGATCGTTCACGACGGCGCTGACCGACGTCACGAGCTTGATGATCTGCTTCGCCTCCCAGTACCCCGGCGCCGCCTTCCCCGCGAAGATGTACGTTTTCGGACGCACGGGGCGGTACCCGTCGAGAATCTCGTGGTATTCGTGGATGATCTGCAGCACGTCGAGAAGCTGCCGCTTGTATTCGTGAAGACGTTTCGCGAGTACGTCGAAGATGGCCCCGTGGTCGACCTCGATGCCGGTCGTGTTCTTGATGTGCCGCGCGAGAATGCTCTTGTTGGCGCTCTTGATCCGGGTGAATTCCTCCTGGAACCCCGCGTCCTCCGCGTGTGTTTCGAGGCCGCGAAGCGCGTCGAGGTTCGTGATCCAGTCGCCGCCGATCGTCGCGGTCACGAGTTCCGCGAGTTCGGGATTCGACTTCAGGAGCCAGCGGCGCTGCGTGATGCCGTTCGTCTTGTTGCTGAAGCGCTCGGGATAGAGCGCGTAGAAATCGGGTACGAGATCGGTCTTGATGAGCTCGGAATGAAGCTCGGCGACGCCGTTCACGGAATGCGTGCCGACGATCGCGAGATGAGCCATGCGCACGTCGCCTTCGTCGCCTTCGCCGATGATGCTCATGTGGTTCGCTTTCGCTTCGTCATCGGGCCATTTCGCGCGCACGGTCTCGAGAAAGCCGTCGTTCACGTCGCGAATGATCGAGAGATGGCGCGGTACGACCTTCTCCATGAGCGAAACCGGCCACTTTTCGAGAGCTTCGGGAAGCAGCGTGTGATTCGTGTACGCCAGGGTCCGCCGCGTCACGTCGGACGCGCGGTCGTGGGAAAAGCCGTGGTCGTCGATCAGCACGCGCATGAGCTCGGCCACCGCGAGAGCCGGATGCGTATCGTTCAGCTGGAGCGCCACCTGGTCGGGAAGCTTTTCGAGGTCGCGGGGCGTCGCGAGAAACCGTTTCAGGATGTCCCGCACGGCGCACGCGACGAAGAAGTACTCCTGCATCAGGCGGAGCCGCTTTCCCTGATCGACGGAATCGGAAGGGTAGAGCACCTTCGAGATCTTCTCGGAGCGCACTTTCTGCGCCACGGCTTTCAGATAGTCGCCCGAATTGAAGATGTCGATGTCGAATTCCTGCGAAGAGCGCGCGCTGTAGAGACGAAGCCAGTTCACGGTGCGGCCGCCGTAGCCGACCACCGGCATGTCGTACGGGCAGCCGATCACGACGTTCCATCCGACCCATTCCTGCTTCCCGTCGTTCTCGGCCAGATGGCCGAACAGCGGAATCAGACACGCTTCGTCGTCGCGCTTGATCTGCCACGGCGAACCTTCCGACATCCAGTGATCCGGCTTTTCGACCTGATATCCGTCCCGGATCAGCTGCTTGAAGAGGCCGTACTCGTAGTTGATGCCGTAGCCGAAGCCCGGCATGTCGAGCGTGGCGAGAGAGTCGAGGAAGCAGGCCGCGAGGCGACCGAGCCCGCCGTTGCCGAGCGCCGCGTCGAACTCCCCCTCGCGCACGTCTTCGATATCGGCGCCCAGGCCGCGGAGCGCGGTTTCGAACGGATCGATGAGCCCCATGTTGATCAGGTTGTTGCCGAGCGACCGGCCGATCAGGAACTCCATGGAGAGGTAGTAGAGGCGTTTGGCCGACGCGGCCTGATAGCGCTCCTCGGTCTCCTGCATCCGGTCGATCAAGGTCTCACGGAGCGCCAGAGCGGCCGCGGTGAAGAGATCGTGCCGGTCGAGCTGGTGGAGCTCGCGGCCGAGCGTATAGCGAACGTAGCGCCGGATCGTCGTCGTGATCGACTCGACGGTCAGCGAGTCATTTCGAATGAGTGTACCCAAGACGTGCTCCTTTCCCCGGATTATATCCGCAGGGAAGCCTTAGATAAACCCATGGGGGGAAATAGGCTGTATTCAGGCGATCGAGATTTCGGCGAGGAGATCCGCAAGCGATTCCCTGACGCGCTCGACTTCGTTCCGGAGGGCGGCGAGATGGGGTTGCGCCGGGGAGGTCAGGTCCTCGCGACCGATCGTTTCGAGCTCGCTGCAGATCGTGGCCAGGGCGACGGCCCCGATGCTCGCGCTGCTCCCTTTGAGGTTGTGGGCCTCTCGATGAAACTCCTTCGCGTTGCCCGATGATACGGCGTCGACGATGGCGCGCGTGCGCGCCGGGAGATCCTCGAGATACGTTTCCACGATTTCGCGCACGATATCCGGAGATCCGTCGTCTCCGAGATCGCGGTAACGGTCGAGCACCGATCGGTCGAGTGTGGCCTCAGCCATCTGGCGAACCATCCTTCCTGGAGTTGTCCATTCTTCCTGGTCCGAGGATCGGCCGCATCACGCTTTCGATTGAGTGGAAGACGCCACCACGATCTGCTGTACTCTTTCGAATTCTCCGCGAATCTCATGCAGAACGCGATCGGCTTGTCCGGTATCGCCCGTTCCCGCGAACTCTTCGAGAATTCCGCAAAGTTCGGCCAGGCGGTCCGCGCCGAGGTTGGCGCAGGCCCCGCGAAGGCTATGGGCGGAGCGCTCCACTTCCTGAAAATCTCCTGACGAGAGCGCCGCGTTCGCGGATTCGATACGGAGCGGCGTCTCCGCGAGGAACATCTGCAGGATCTCGCCGACGATGTCCGCATATTCGTCTTCCGTGTCCTCGTTCAGATGGTTGAGACGCGACCAGTCGAACGAGCGCGTTCCCCGGTTCGAGTCCGGTGCGGCCTCCGTTTCCGGTTTCGCCTCTTCGGACGCGGCCGCGGACTGCGGCTTCGTGTCGAGCAGAGTGAGTTTCAGCTCTTCGAGGTCGATCGGCTTCGAGATGTACCCGTTCATGCCGGCTTCCAGGCATTCGCTCTTCGTCCCCTGCATCACGTTTGCGGTCATCGCGACGATGCAAGGCTGGCGTGCTTGATCGATCTCGCTCCGGATCGTCTGCGTCGCCGTGATGCCGTCCATGACGGGCATCTGCACATCCATGAGCACGAGGTCGTAGTCCTGGCGTCGCAGCGCGTCGACCGCCTCCCTGCCGTCCGAGGCGATGTCGGCTCGATACCCGAGTTTCGCGAGTACGTGCAGCGCGACGCGCTGGTTCACGATGTTGTCTTCGGCCACCAGAATGCGAAGCGGGTTGTGCGCGCCGATCCCCGCGTCGAACGAGGGTGCGGCGGCGCGCGCGCTCTCCTCCGCGACGGCATCGCTGTAGAGCTCGATGATCGCGTTGAACAGAGTCGAGGGCTTCACCGGTTTCGTCAGGAAAGAAGAGAACTCCGGCTTCGACTCGTAATCGTCGAGAAGTCCCTCGAAGTCCGCCCGCCGCCCGAGCGACGACAGCATGATGAGGGGCAGCGATTCGGGCGAGTGAAGTTTCTGAATCCGGATCGCGAGCTCGATCCCGTCCATCTCCGGCATCTGCATGTCGAGCAGCGCGAGGTCGAAAGGTCCGTCCGAGAGGAGCGCGTCGAGCGCCTCCCGGCCGCCCGCCGTGCGCATGGTGCTCATCCCCCACGAACTCAGCTGTTTCTCGAGAATCGTGAGGTTCGTGGGGTTGTCGTCGACCAGGAGCACGCGCTTGCCGCACAGCGCGGGCTGCGTGCCCGTCAAGTAGCGTCGCACGCGTCCCTGCCTGCTCTCGGCCCGTATCGTGAAGTGGAAAGAGGACCCTTTGCCCACCACGCTGTCGACCCACATCGTGCCGCCCATGAGCCCCGAGAGACGCCTGCTGATCGTGAGGCCGAGCCCCGTGCCGCCGAAGCGCCGCGTCGTGGAGGAGTCGACCTGATTGAACGATTCGAAGATCGCGGCGAGGCGGTCCTGGGGAATGCCGATGCCCGTATCGCTGACGCGGAAGTGTATTTCGTGCTCGCTGCCCCCGCGGGGAGTCGTTTCGACCCAGACGTATACTTCGCCCTGCTCGGTGAACTTCACCGCGTTGCTGAGCAGGTTTACGAGAACCTGGCGCAGGCGGGTCTGGTCGCCGATCAGAGTCGCCGGCACGTTCTCTTCCATGAAGTAGGCGAGATCGATTTGCTTCTCGGCCGCCTTCGAAGCGACGAGGTCGAGGCAGTCTTCCACACAGTCGCGCAGATCGAACGGCGCGGTTTCGATTTCGAGTTTCCCCGATTCGATCTTCGAGAAATCGAGAATGTCGTTGATAATCTCGAGCAGTGAGTCGCCGCTCACCCGGATCGTCGAAGCGTATTCTTTCTGCTCGGGCGTGAGCTTCGTGTCGAGCAGCAGGCTGGTCATGCCGATCACGGCGTTCATCGGAGTGCGGATCTCGTGGCTCATGTTCGCGAGGAACATGCTCTTGGCCAGCGTTGCGGCCTCGGCGCGTTCGCGCGAGCCGATCAGTTCGCGTTCCGCGCGCTTCCGCTCCTGAATCTCGTCGGTGAGCTCTTTCGTGCGCTCCCGCACGCGCAGCTCCAGATTTTCCCGGGCCCCCTCGAGCTGTTCGTCCCGCGACCTGATCCGGCCGAGCATCTCGTTGAAGCAGTCGATGACGAGGTACGCGACAAGCACGGTCAGCAGCCCGATCAGGCTGGCGGCCTTGACGTAGAGTTCGATTCGCTGATCGAGGGATCGCAGGTCGGCCTGGAGATAGAGC
Organism: Gemmatimonadota bacterium; assembly: GCA_013002425.1. GTDB lineage: Bacteria > Orphanbacterota > Orphanbacteria > Orphanbacterales > Orphanbacteraceae > JABDJQ01. Next base: position 92 of record JABDJQ010000680.1, on the reverse strand, counting down.
GTAACCGCGGCCGTGGCGAGTACCAGCGCGATCAGGCAGTTGGAGACGACGATCAGGGCGAGCTTCGTCTTGAGCGATATCCGGGCGAGCCA
>JABDJQ010000423.1 GCA_013002425.1 Gemmatimonadota bacterium | reverse complement strand
GCGCCTTCTTTGACCGGCTTCGGCGGATTGTCGACGAGATCCTTGGCTTCTTTCAGACCGAGGCCCGTGATCGAGCGAACGACCTTGATGACCTGGATCTTCTTCTGGCCCGCGCCGGTGAGAACGACATCGAACTCGTCTTTCTCTTCGGCCACGGCAGCTTCGCCGCCGCCGCCGCCGGCCGGCATCGCCATCGCCTGCGGGGCAGCCGAGACACCGAAACGATCTTCGATCGCTTTGACGAGTTCAGACGCTTCGAGAACCGTCAGCTTCTCGATCGACTCGAGAACTTCGGCGATCTTCGGGGAAACTTCCAACGTACCTGCTTCAGACATTTCATTCCTCCGGGAACGAGTGGCTCGTGGCCATCGGGCTCGTTCCAATCTAATAGAACCGCTATCGATTCATGATCCTTGACTGTGTGACCCCGGCTACTCCGCCGCATCCTTTTCAGGAGCTGCGGGAGCCTCGGCTTCTTTCGTTTCCTCAGGTGCGGCTGCATCTTCCGCTGCTGAGGATGCGCCTGCATCAGCATCGTCGGCGCTATCGTTAGAGGAAGAAGTGGTCCCTCCCCCGGCTTCTTTCTGCTTCCGTACTTCATCCAGCCCGACGGCAAGGCCCTGCATCACGGCGTTCAAGCCCGCGGCAATGCCCGTAACCGGCGCGTTGATGAGCCCGGCAATCTGTGCCATGAGCACCGGCTTCGGCGGCAGATCGGCGATCTGACCGACACCCGCGGCGTCCAGAACACTCCCGTCGATGTAACCCGCTTTGATCTTGGGAAGCTTGTTTTCCTTCGCAAAATCACTCAGGACTTTCGCCGGCGCCACGGCATCCACTTCCGTGATTGCCCAGCCGGTCGGCCCCTGGAGATACTCGTCGAGTCCCGTGATGCCCGCCTCTTTCAGAGCACGTTTCGCGAGCGTGTTCTTCACGACGTAGAATTGCGACTCGCCCTTGAGACAGGCTCGCCGCAGCTCGGTGATCTTCTCGACCGTGAGGCCGGTGAAGTCAGCGAGCACTACGCCTTCCGCGCTCTTGAACCGTTCCGCGAGATCGGCGACGAGTTCTACTTTTGTTGCTGTAGCCATTCTTCAACCTCTCTCTATTACGAAACTGTGAGAATCTCTTCGCCGACCACGACACGGACGCCGGGGCCCATTGTCGAAGTAACCGTGAGACTTCTCCAGAACGTGCCCTTGGCCGCGGCCGGTTTGGCGCGGTGAAGTTCGCTGACCACGGTGCGAATGTTGTCGGCCAGCTGACCTTCCGAGAACGAAGCGCGTCCGACCGGAACATGAACGTTGCCGCTCTTGTCGGTGCGATACTCGATCCGTCCCGCCTTGACTTCCTTGACCGCGCGCGCGACGTCGAACGTCACGGACCCGGACTTCGGATTCGGCATGAGGCCGCGCGGTCCGAGAACACGCCCGAGTTTCCCCACGTCCTTCATCATGTCCGGCGTCGCGATGATGGCGTCGAACTCCATCCATCCGTCCGACACCTTCTGCACGAGTTCTTCGGCGCCGACGAAATCGGCGCCGGCCTCTTCAGCTTCCGTGACCTTTTCTCCCCGCGCGAATACGAGAACCTTCACTTCTTTTCCGGTTCCGTGCGGGAGGGAGATCGTGCCGCGCATCTGCTGATCGGAGTGACGCGGATCGACACCCAGGCGGGCGGCGATTTCGATCGTCTCGTCGAATTTTGCCTTGGCGTTCTCTTTTACGAGAGCGACCGCTTCTTCCAGCGCGTACGGCTTGAGATGCTCGATCTTTTCAGCCGCGGCGCCGAATCGCTTACCACGTCCCATGATCAAAGCTCTCCTTCGACTGTAATGCCCATGCTGCGGGCGGTGCCGGCAATCATACGCGCGGCGTGATTCACATCATTCGCGTTCAGATCTTCCTTTTTCATCTCCGCGATCTCTTTCAACTGATCCACGGTAACCGACGCCACTTTCGTCCGGTTCGGTTCGCCCGAACCTTTCGCGAGCTTGGCGGCCTTCTTCAGAAGGACGGCGGCCGGCGGCGACTTCGTAATGAAAGTGAATGAACGGTCCGCGTAGACCGTAATCACCACAGGAATGATCAAGCCGGAATCCTGCTGCGTCTTCGCGTTGAACGACTTGCAGAAGTCCATGATATTCACGCCATGCTGTCCGAGAGCTGGTCCCACCGGCGGGGCGGGAGTTGCAGCGCCTGCGGCGATCTGCAATTTGATCAGCCCAATGACTTTCTTAGCCATGACTTTTACCTATCTGCGGAGACGGCGCCCCGCTGCTATAAACTCTTGACCTGCAAGAAGTCGAGTTCCACCGGTGTCGCGCGACCGAAGATGGATACCATCACCTTCAGCTTGCCGCGTTCCGGATTCACTTCGTCCACCACACCGGTGAACTCCGTGAAAGGACCGTCGATCACGCTGACGTGTTCGCCGACGCGGTACGGAACCGTCGGTGTCGGCTTTTCCTTCGTCTCGGCGATGCGGCCGACGATCCGCCCGATTTCGTCATGCGAAATCGGCTGCGGCTTCGACCCGGTGCCGACGAAGCGTGTCACGCCCGGCGTGTTCGAGACCACCCGCCACGCGTCGTCAGACATCATCATCTGAACGAGCACGTAGCTGGGGAAGAACTTCTTCTCGAGGGTCGTCTTCTTGCCGTTCTTCATCTCCGCCACTTTTTCCATGGGGATCAGAACGCGCGGGACGAGATGCTGCAGTTTCTCCTGTTCGACAGCGCGCAGAATGTTGCGCCTCACCTTTCCTTCGTGTCCGGAATAGGTGTGGACGACGTACCAGCCGTATCGTTCGTCCAGTTCGTCGGGGAGTTCGCCCTCTTCGGGCGCCGCAGCCTCGCCTTCTTCCGCCTTCGCGTCCGCGGTCACTTCCGCTTTCGCTTCGTCCGCGTCCGGGGCTTTCGCCTCTTCCGCGTCGTCGGCCGAAGATTCGGTCAAGGTCGCTGTTTCATCGACGGAAGGAGTTTCTTCCATTTCTTCAGCTTTCTCCTCAGCCGAGGCGTTTTCCTCGAGAGAATCCTGGTTCTGTTTGATGTCTTCCGACATGAGGTCCCGATCGTTGAATCAGTTACTGTTTAAAAGACCAGACGCACGAGCCGCGAAAGGCCCCAATCGATGATCCCGATGAAAATCGCACAGAGAAACACCGCAACGAGCACTACGATCGTTGACTGGCGGATCTCGGGGATTGTCGGCCAGGACACTTTCTGAAGCTCGATCCAGACTTCCCGCAGGAAGCGGCTGGACCTCTGAACGACTGACTCACTCATGACTTCTCTCTAAAAGGTAGGGAACGCAGGCCCGGCAGGAATCGAACCCGCAACCCCCGGTTTTGGAGACCGGTGCTCTACCAATTGAGCTACAGGCCTTCGTTCTCTAACGTTGTAACGGGCGCGACCCGAAGGCCGCGCCCAATGTATCTTGCGAGGTCCTTAGTCGAGGATCTCGGCGATCACGCCCGCACCGACGGTGCGGCCACCTTCACGAATCGCGAAACGGAGCGACTGCTCCATGGCGATCGGAGTGTGGAGCTCCACCGACATTTCGACGTTGTCGCCGGGCATGACCATTTCGCGACCTTCCGGAAGCGTCAGGGTGCCCGTCACGTCGGTCGTGCGGAAGAAGAACTGCGGACGGTATCCCGTGAAGAACGGGGTATGACGGCCCCCTTCTTCTTTCGTAAGGATGTAAACCTCTCCGCGGAACTTCGTATGCGGAGTCACCGAGCCCGGCTTGATCAGCACCATGCCGCGTTCGATATCGTCTTTGCCGACGCCGCGAAGCAGAAGTCCGATGTTGTCACCGGCCTGCGCTTCGCCCATCTCCTTGCGGAACATTTCGACGCCCGTAACGACCGTCTCCATGGGCTCGCGAATACCGACTCGCTGCACTTTGTCGCCGACTTTGACGACGCCGCGCTCGACACGACCCGTGGCAACCGTGCCACGACCGGTGATCGAGAAAACGTCTTCCACCGCGAGGAGGAAGGGCTTGTCGACTTCGCGCTCCGGCTCTTCGATGGCCGTGTCGATCGCTTCCATCAGTTCCTGAATGCACTTGGTGGCTTCAGGATCCGTCGGATTCGACATGGCGCCGAGGGCCGAACCACGAATCACCGGCGCGTCGTCGCCCGGGAAGTCGTAGGCGCTGAGGAGCTCGCGAACTTCGAGTTCGACGAGGTCGAGCAGCTCGGGGTCGTCGACAGTGTCGACTTTATTGAGGAAGACCACGATGTAAGGCACGTTCACCTGGCGGGCCAGGAGCACATGCTCACGGGTCTGAGGCATCGGACCGTCTGCAGCGGACACCACGAGAATCGCGCCGTCCATCTGAGCCGCTCCGGTAACCATGTTTTTCACGTAATCCGCATGTCCCGGGCAGTCCACGTGGGCGTAATGGCGGTTGTCACTTTCATACTCGACGTGCGACGTGGCGATCGTCATGATCTTCGTCGCATCGCGGCGGCCCTGGCTTTCCGATGCCTTGGCCACTTCGTCGTATGAAATTACGGTTGCCAAACCCTTCGCGCCCTGCACGGCAGTGATAGCGGACGTGAGCGTAGTCTTTCCATGATCAACATGACCAATCGTTCCTACGTTGACGTGAGGTTTTGTTCGTACGAACTTCTCCTTTGCCATTTCTCTCTCGTTCCTCCTGCCTTTAAGGCAACTGGCAATCAATCGGACGGATACCTTGAATGGAGCCCACGATCAGATTTGAACTGATGACCTTTTGCTTACCATGCAAATGCTCTACCAGCTGAGCTACGTGGGCATCTCTTGCGGATCCGTCGAAACGCCTATGAATGATTTCCCTCGATGAATCTATGGAGCGGGAAACGGGACTCGAACCCGCGACCCTCAGCTTGGAAGGCTGATGCTCTAGCCAACTGAGCTATTCCCGCTTATTAAATGCAGCCGATCGAGGGCTCGACTGACAAAATGCTATCTATATATAGTTGACCTTCCCACAGGGAAGGGGCGACTCATCGAAACGGTATGGGGAGGGAAGGATTCGAACCTTCGAAGGCTTCGCCAACAGATTTACAGTCTGCCCCCTTTGGCCACTCGGGAACCTCCCCGCTAACGGGGTCGAGGACGGCTCCGCGCCCGCTCCATAAATGGAGCTGGCGAGAGGACTTGAACCCCCAACCACCTCATTACAAGTGAGGCGCTCTACCAATTGAGCTACGCCAGCACTTCCTCCGCATACCGGTGTACAGATGCGGAGGCAGAACGTAAAGAGTACAAAGGGGGTTAGGGAAGGTCAACCGAAAAGGACTTTATTTTGGGTAGCTGGCCAGGGGGCCGGACCGGGCGACTGCGATCGGTCTTGCTTCTCTACCCGAGCGGTTGATACGATACGATTCCTTGCCTCCCGCGTCAAATTCGTTGGTCCCGGAGAGAGATTTGTACTATCGATTCGAGGCCGGGGTATTGTATGTCGCCTGATCACAGCCACTTACAAAAGCCGGGCGGCGGTCCGTCCCTGCGCCTGCTCGCGCTCCTCTTCGTGATCGCCCTGATTCCGCGCGTCTGGTTTCTGCTCGAGGCGAAGGAACTGCCGCTCTTCGACCAGTTCTACCTCGACACGCAGTCGTACGACCGCTGGGCCGGCGAGATCGCCGCCGGTAAGTTGCTGGGAGAACGCGCGTTCCACATGGCGCCGGTCTACCCGTACTTCCTCGGCGGACTGTACGCGATGACCGGGCGGGATCTGGTAATCGTGCGGGTGGTGCAGCACGGGCTCGGGGCGATCAGCGCCGTACTCGTATTCCTGATCGCTCATCGGCTTCTCGGGCGCCGGGTCGCCTGGATCGCGTTCGTGCTCGGACTCGGCTACGCGCCGTTCCTTTACTTCGAAGGGCAGCTTCTCGCCTCGTTCCTCGGTATCTTCCTCGGACTCATGGGGTTATACGCGTTCATCGCCGCGATCCAGCGCGGGGGAAGTGGGCTCTGGATCGCCGGCCTGCTGCTCGGCTTCGCGTCCGTGGCGCGCCCGAACCTGCTCTTCTTCCTGCCGTTTGCGGCTCTCTGGCTGCTTTTCGCCGAGCGCGCGGGCGTGCGCAAGCTCGCGATCTTCTGTATCGCCGCCGCGATCGGACTTTCGCCCGCCGCTATCTATAACAAGGTGGTAGCGGACGACTGGGTCCTGATCTCCACCCACGGCGGAATCAGCTTCTACCTCGGCAATAACGACTTCACTCAGGGCACTTATGTTCCGCCGCCCGAAATCGGGGGCAACCCCGAAGCGATCGACATCTACGACTCGCGGCGCGTCGCCGAACGGGAGCTCGGCCGGACCGGGCTCAAGGCGAGCGAAATCTCGAAGTACTGGTTCGGAAAGAGCGTCGAATACATGAAAGCGGATCCGGTGGGATACGCACGGCTCACGCTGCGCAAGATCGCGCTCTACTTCAACGCGTATGAAATTCCGCTCGACGTCAACTACGAAGCCGACCGCGAACTGTACCGCTCGCTTCGCGTTCTCCCGTTCGGCCTCGCCTGGCTCTTTCCGCTCGCCGCGATCGGGGCGTTCCTGGTCGCGCGCCGGGGAACGCCCGCGGGTCCGGACGGAACGCCCGCGTCCGAACCGAATCGCGCGTGGCTTCTCGTGTTCTTCGTTCTTGCGAACGCGATATCGGTCGTCGCGTTTTTCATAACCGCTCGCTATCGCCAGACGGGCGTTCCGGCGCTCGCGATCCTCGGCGCCGTTCCGGTTTCGCTCGCATGGGACTGTTTCCGGGCGAAGCGCTGGGGGAGAGGCGCCATGCTCGCGGGCGCTTTCGCGATGCTCTTCGCGCTCTTTCAGTGGCCGCTTTACCCGGGCAAGGAGACGAGCCTCGCGCGCGCGTACGGGATCGCGGGCAAGGCGTTCGCGCGCGCGGGAGATTTCGAGCGGGCGGACGAGCTCTATCGCAAAGCGCTCGCGGTCGTCCCCGAACATCTCGACACGCACATGAACCGCGGCCTGCTCTTCTTCGAAGCCGGCCGTTACGACGACGCCGAGCTCTCGTTCGGGCGCGTGACGCAGATTCAACCGGGCTACTACGGGGCATGGCACAATCTCGGGAACGTCATGATGAGCGCCGGCTATCCCGGGCGCGCGCTGGTCGCGTTCGAGCAGGCGAGGCGCATCGATCCCGCCTACGCCGGTTCCCACGACAACGTCGGGCGCGCCCTTCTGCGCCAGGGCAGGTTCGCGGAAGCCGAGGCGAGTTTCGACGAAGCGCTTCGTCGCGACCCGGCGTTCCTGAACGCGTGGTCGAACAAGGCCGACGTTCATGTGGCGCGCGGCGACTTCGAAGGCGCGCGGGCCGTGCTCGCCGCCGGCGCGGCGCGGAACGGCAACAACGAAGCGCTCGCGCTGAGACGCCGGGCGCTCGTCGAAGGGGAGCGCGAATACGAGCGCCTGCGGCAGAAGTATGAGGGGCGATTGCTCGAAGCGACGCGCGCCGAAGGCGAGTCTCTCGTCTATCTGTGCGGTAACGCCGTACTGGTTCTGATGCGGAACGAGGATCGAGCCTCGGGGGGGCGGGACGAGCCGGGAGGCGCGATCTACGATCTCTATCGCGAGAGATGGCCGATCTCGTCGGAACGGACAGGAGGAGAAACGCAATGAGCGCCTCTTCCGTCAGCATCATCATCCCCGTGCGCGACGCCGAACGCACGATCGAACGGTGCCTTCGCGCGCTCGCGGCATCGACCGCCGCGCCGCGCGAAGTGCTGCTCATCGACGACGGCTGCACCGACGGCACGCTCGCCATCGTGGAACGTGTTTCGCGCGAGGCCGGCCTCGCCGTCACGGTCGTGCCGAACAGAAAGCCGGGCGGGGTCGCTCAGGCGCGCAACTACGGCGCGTCGCGCGCGGCAGGCGAGATCCTTCTCTTCGTCGACGCCGACGTGATCCTCGAACCGGGAGCGATCGAAGCAGGCCAGCGCGCGATCGAGAGCGACGGGCTCGACGTCGCGGTGGGACTGCAGTCGGCCGAGTCGGCATTCGCGAACGCGACGAGCATCTACAAGAACCTCTGGCTCCGGCACACGTACTGGATTCGCTCGGGACGCTTCTCCGTCATCTATTCGAGCGCGGTCGCGATTCGAAAAGAAGCGTTCGAGGCGGTCGGCGGTTTCGACGCCAACTATCGCAAGCCGAACATCGAAGACAGCGAACTCGGGAAGCGGATGAGCGAGGCCGGATATCGCGTCGGGCTCGTCGAGAAGCTGCACTTTCTGCATATCAAGCGCTACAACCTCTCTTCGATGCTCCGAACGGATTTCGACCGCACGGTCGGCATGACGAAGGTCCAGCTGCGCGACCGCTTCCAGCGGATCCGGCGCGAGAACTACACCTCGATCCCCACCGGCTTTCTCGTGTCGTGCTTCGCCCCCTGGCTCGTGCTCTCGATTCTGCTCCTCGGCACGATTCCGGGAATCGTCGCCTGGAAGACGCTGCTCCTGGTCCCGCCCCTGCTCGTGATCCTGCTGAATTTTCCCTGGATCGCCTATCTCGCGCGGCGCGAGGGACCGCTGTTCGCGCTGAAGGGAGTCGTTCTGCTGCATCTGGACGTGCTTGCCGTGAATGCCGGCCTCTTCTGGGGGGCGTGGGAGTACGCGCTCGGCCGAAAATACTAGCCCCGCCCGCGCCCTCCGAGACCCGGGTTAACCCCGGCGGCACCTTCCCTGATCCCGCACGGTCCCGGCTGGTCCTGCGGTGTACGGGAATGCCCTCGAAAGGTCGGGTTTGCCCTACATTCGCCCTGCGCGGGAACCGGAAACCACGGGGAACCCCTATGTGGCCAGCATGGCCCTGGATGGGACAATCCTGCGCGATTCCTCGCTTTATTTTGTAGTATTTTGTTGCTTCGTGCTTCCTATCGTATTAGCTTGCAAGGAATTAGACGAAAAGAGACGGACAGTCCTGTTCTTTTAGGAAAAAACCAAGGAGAACCCCTAATGGATTCATAGGTACTGCCGAATACTAGTATGTCTGAGGGAGTTAAAAGGAGGCCCAAATGGAACGCGAGATTCTCACCGCCGAACAGGTTGCAGATTATCTGAGACTGAGCCGGAAGTCGGTTTACCGTCTGGCCCGCGCCGGGGTACTCCCCGCGAAAAAGATCATGAATCAATGGCGATTCGAACGGACCCAGCTGAACGAATGGATCCGTGAGAAAGAAGAGGAGCCGATGGGCGTCTAGCCCGACTCTCTTCCGCCCTGCATTCGAATGTTCCAGGTCAGGGGTCGCTCGTCAGGGCGACCCTTCGGCCTGTCTGAGAAAGAGCGCGGCCTGCGTGTCGTCCGGATTCCCGGCGACATAGGCGCGCAAATCCCGGATCCCTTCGGGCGCCCGCCCGATGCGCACCAGCAGAATGCCGCGCGACCGGAGCGCAGGCGGATACGCCCCGCCCGCCAGAGCGCGATCGTACGACCGGAGCGCGGCAGCAGGATCGCCGGTCCGTTCCTCGAGCCGGCCCCGCATGTGAAACGCGGCGGGCCGCGGCTCGATCGACGCTGAAAGCGTGATCGCGTCCTTCGCGTCTCCATATCGCCCCGCCGCTTCATACGCCCGCGACAGATTGATCAGCAGATCCGCGTGCCCGGGGTCGACCGCGCGCCCCTTCTCGAGCGTCGCGATCGCTTCGTTCGTGCGCCCTGCCTGCAGCAGAAGCGCGCCGTGATTGTTCCGGAAGTCGGCGTTGCGAGGCTCGAGCGCGAGCGCCCGTTCGAGTTCGCGCAGCGTGCCCTCGATGTCGCCGCGCCGCATG
>JABDJQ010000663.1 GCA_013002425.1 Gemmatimonadota bacterium | reverse complement strand
CCCTGCTCGAACATGCCGAGCCCCGAAACGAGCGCCCCTTCTTCCGTCGCTTTTTTGACGAGGGCGGCCGTCATCCGCCCGGCGAGGCCGAGCCCGCGCGCGATACGGCTCGTCGTTACGGCCGTCACGCAGGAAAACGGCAGCTCGCTGTTCATGTGGCGAATCGCGCCCGGCAGCGAAAAGACGGCGCACTCCGCCGCGCCCTCGTGCTCGGCGACGAAACCGGCGCTCCCCTTCAGAAATGCGGCGAGGCCCTTCTCGTCGTTCTTCTCTCCCTCGAGCCACCCGACTTCACGCCAGATGCGGAGAACGTCTTTCAAATCCTTGCTGCTGTCCCACGGGCGAATTTTCATCGTAATAAGACCATCATGAAATGGAGAGGAGTTTCCGAGGCGTGGCGCCGTTCGCTTCCCGTTCCGCCGGCGCGCGCCGGCGAAACGCTGCTTCAGGTACCTCGGTAGAACACGACCTTGGTAGAAACACTACGGTAGAACACGACCTTAGTAGAAGACGACCTTGCGCAATGTCTGCAGTTCGTCTCCCGTAATGGAGATGCTTCCACCCTCGACCAGCTGTCCCCGGATCGAATTGATGCGCACGATGTATTCGATCCGCTCGCCGGTTGTCTTCTTCAGTTCGAGCCGGAAGATGTAGTCGAGGTCCTGCTCCTCGACCATGTCGTAACGACTGTCGACGGAAAGCGCGTCCGTAAGCGTGACGCGGTCGATCACGCGAAAGCTGGAGATGTATTTGATCTCGATCTCGAGACGCGTATTCAGGTAGAAGCCGAGCAGCGTGCGGGCGCGTCCGTATCCGAGCGCGGTATCGAAAGCGATGTTCCGAATGTCGTACGTGTCGATATCGGTCGTGACCGTGGCGTTCTTGTTGCTCTGGAAGCCCCCCTGAAAATCTCCCTCGTCTTCGGACGTGGAAATCTGCGAGGCTTCCGTTTCCGCTACGGGCACGCCTTCTTCGGCAACGCTCGCCCCTTCTTCCGTGAGGTCGGGGTCGTATTCGGGGACGGCGCATCCGTGAACGAGGAGCATGCAGAGCGCGGCGGTGCAGACGGCGGAGAAAAACGGGCGGATCGACGGTATCACGAAGCCTCCTCTTTCCTGTGCGGTTCGGTCAGACTCGGTTATAATAGAAATCGCTCCCGATGCCGGTCAACACCTTTCCCCGGGAATCGAACGTATGACAGTCAGGTCCATGCATCGCGCGCGCTGGTGGCGGCCCGAATCGGACGGCCGCATTCTGTGCACGCTCTGCCCTCGCGACTGCCGGCTTCGTCCCGGACAGGCGGGTTTCTGCTACATCCGGCAGAATCACGAAGGCGAACTCGTGACGCTCGGATACGGACGACCGACCGCCGTTGCGGCGGATCCGATCGAGAAGAAGCCGCTGAATCACTTCCTGCCGGGAACAGACGTTCTTTCGTTCGGAACGGCGGGTTGCAATCTCGGATGCAAATTCTGCCAGAACTGGGACATATCGAAGGCGAAGATCGACGAAATTCAGAGCGGCCATGTTTCGCCGGAACGAATCGTGCAGACCGCGATCGACGAGAAGTGCGATTCCATCGCGTTCACATATAACGACCCCGTCATCTTCGGGGAGTTCGTGATCGACGTGGCGCGCATCGCGCGTTCGCGCGGCGTGCACACCGTGATGGTGACGGCGGGGTATGTGCACGAGGAGCCGCGGCGCGAGATCTTCGCCGAAATCGACGCCGCGAACGTGGACCTCAAGGGATTTACGAACGAATTTTATCGAAAGACCACGCTGAGCGATCTCGATCCCGTACGGGAAACGCTTCTCCGGCTCCGCCATGAAACGGATGTCTGGCTCGAAATCACGACGCTGCTGATCCCGGGGCTGAACGACTCGAATCGAGAACTGAGCGATGAATGCGCGTGGATCGCGCGCGAACTCGGAACGGATGTGCCGGTACACTTCACCGCTTTCCATCCCGACTACCGCATGCAGGACAGGCCGCCCACGCCCCCTTCCACGCTGCACCGGGCGCGCCACATCGCGCACGAGGCCGGGCTTCAATTCGTTTACGTAGGAAACATTCACGATCCCGCCGGACAAACCACGTTCTGTCCCGGGTGCGATCGGGCCGTTATCGAAAGGAACTGGCATTCGGTTCTCGACAATCATATCGACCACGGGAAGTGCGGCCATTGCGGCCACGCGATTCCCGGAGTATTCCGAGACACGCGCAACGGACCTTCATCCCCGGGTCTACCCCGCAGAGTCACACTAAGCAACCCGGAGGCGAAACCTTGCGATTGAAACGATGCGCGCGCGCGCTGCTGCTCACCATGCTTGTCGCGGCGCCGGCCGCGGCGCTCACCGTTACCGACACGGAACCGGCGCGTTACGAACTTGCCGTTACGAAGACGCTCGGCGAAATCCGCGTCGTGCTCGACGGAACGCCCTCGAATCTGACCGCCGACAAGGTGCGCGTGGCCGCCACGATGTCAGGCCTGCACACGGGATCCGTGGCGCTCGCGGGCGACACGATCGTGTTCACTCCGGGACCGAAGGCGTTTCTGCCCGGCGACCTCGTGAGCGTCAACCTGCATCGCTCCCTTCGGGCGTCGCCGACCGACAGCCTGGCGGGCGGGCACTTCTTCGCGTTCACGATCGAATCCGCCCCGGCGACGGCGCGCTGGACGACCGTGAAAACGTATCCCACGGCCAGCATTCCGTACTTCATTCACGGCGGCGATCTCGACAATGACGGCACCCCGGATCTCGCGGTGCCGAACGAAGGGGGCAACAACGTTTCGATCTTTCGAAACGAGGGCGGGGACGGCGTTTTCGACACGCGAACGGACGTGGGCGTCGGGCTGCTGCCGTCTTCGATTTACGGCGACGATTTCGATAACGACGGCGATCAGGACGTGGCGACCGCGGACATCAACGGCGGCACGATGTCGGTTCTGCAGAACGACGGTACGGGAGTATTCACGCCGAACGGCACGTACCCCGCCGGCATCCAGACGCGTCAGATCCACGGCGGCGACTTCGACGGCGACAACGATATCGACCTGGCCGTCACGTCGCGCTCGCTGAACCGCGTTTACCTGTTCTACAACGACGGAACGGGCCAGTTTCCCGACGTGACGGAGTACACGGACGTGCTGACCGGGCCCTTCGCGGTGCGGACGGCCGACGTGAACGGAGACGGGTATCTCGACATCGGCGTGGCGTGCCACGACCTCGACAGCCTCGTCGTGCTCGAAAATCAGGGCGACGGCACGTTTGTCACGACCGGGCACTACCGGATCGGCCGCGGGCCGTGGTGCCTGAACGGGAACGACTTCGACGGTGACGGCGATTTCGATTTCGTCTCGGTATCGTCATGGAACGACCGCATTCACATGCTCAGGAACGACGGCACCGGGGCCTTCCCCACGCGGGTCGTGCGTCTCACGAAAGACTTCCCGCTCGGAGTCTATGCGGGCGACTTCGACGGCGACGGCGACATCGACGCCACGGCCTCGTGCTACAGCGGCGGCGCGGTCGACATCTTTCTGAACGACGGCACGGGCACGATCGAGCTCGACACGACGCTGATCGTCGCGCAGTCCGGCTCGTACACGTGGGCGCACGACCTCGACGGAGACGGCGATCTCGACCTCTCGGTCGTCGACGAGTCGGCGGACTCTCTCTACGTCTTCTATAACGGCGCCACGCCCACGAGCCTGCCGCCGGGACGTTCGGGAACGATGACGCTTCATGTATTCCCGAACATGATTCGCGGGGGCGACCTGACCACGGCGCGCTGGAATCTCGCGAACGGGCGACAGCCCGACGACGTCGCCGTGTATGCGATCAGCGGACGGCGGGTGCGAAGCGTGGAGCCGGATGTGTTCGGAGCGACGTGGGACGGGCGCGACAATGAGGGCCGGTTCGTGCCGACGGGAGTTTACTTCGTCGTGATCACGCAGGGCGGCGAGCGGGCGAGCCGCACGGTTCGCTTCGTGCGCTGAGCTACGCTTCCGGCGGCCAGTCGCCTGGCAGGTGCTCGATCTCGATGCCGGTCTGCTCGAGCAGCGGGAGCGAGGATTTCGATCGGTATTCGTGCGCGTAATAGATGCGCTTCACGCCCCCCAGATTGATGAGACGCTTCGCGCACTGCGAACACGGCAGGTGCGTCACGAGCACGATCTTCGGCGTCTCGCGCGGTTCGACGCAGTTGATCACGGCGTTCTCCTCGCTGTGGAGGCAGCCGCAGTTCCCGGGCTCGGTGCGGTCGCACGTGTTGGCGAGCCCCGAGGCGTTCCCGTTATATCCCACAGCCAGAATCCGGCGATAATCGACCGAAGCGATCACGGTGCCGACCTGCAGGCGCTGGCACGTGCTCCGCTTCGAAAGCTCGAACGCCATCTTCATGTAGATCTCGGGAAACGTGGGTCGTGACATGCGCTAATTCGCCCCTGACGCGGCGGGCGCTGCCGGCTGACCGGCGGATTCGTCCGGATCCGCGGCTTCCGGATCCGCGGCTTCCGGCTCCGGGGCGGGCTTGATGAGCTCTTCGGTGGGTCGCATGAAGTTCGTGAGACGCGAAGACTGCACGGAGTAGAGCACCTCGTCGCTCCCGTGCCGCACGAGCCGGCCCGCGGCCCCATCGCGCTCGGCCCCGATCAGGAGAACATGGCTCGACCCGTCGCGCATGCCGGCTTCCACGCGCGCCTCCGGTTCGTCGAAGCCCGCGAGCGCGCGTTCCTCCTCGGGCGGGAAGTCGATCGCGGTCAGGCGTGTCATGACGCGCGCCATCGCGACCAGCAACGGCCCGGTTTTCACGTATCCCGCGGGCTCTTCGACGAACCAGTCGCCGTCCCGCTGCGCGAACACGAGACGCTCCTCGCCGCGCGTCACGGTCAGGGTCTCCATGTCGTTCATTTCGATATGAAAGATCTCTTTCTCTTTCCATGTATTGCCGCCGCGATCGAAGAACGACGTGAGCGCGTTCGGATGCAGAAAGACTTCCGGCCGCGCCATGTCGCGCACGTACGTACTCGTCATGTCCGGGCCCCGCTTGCCGATCACGAAGTGCGCGACCTCGCCTCCGGCGGCGCTTACTCTCACGCCGACACCGTTTGCCGTGTCCACTTCGAAGCGTTCGTACTTCTCGGCGCGCTTCGAAGCGATCTCGCCGGCGCTCAGATGCACGAGTTCGCGCAGCACGCGATCGACACCCTTGCGCTCCGCCGGAAATCCGTCCTCCGTCACCACGACCCAGCCGCCTTCCCCGCGCGCGAGCTCGGTGCGGTCCGCTTTCCCCTCGATCACGATCGCGTCGACGGCGGCCGTGTCGAGATCGGGGTAAAGGCGCGCGGGCCCTGCCGTTTCGCTTTCGGGCGCTGGCCGAATCACGAAATAGATACCAGCGACGAGCACGATCAGGAGCGCGGCGAGTGCGAGCGGATTGCGTGTCATGACAGTTTCACCCCTCCGAGTCCGGCCGCGCGGCGGTTGCGGATCTGGCCCCATCGAACGAGCCCGAGCAGGATCACGAGCAGCGGCACGCCGAACGTCACGAGGAAGCGGATCCACGTCTTCCCCTTCTCGCTCACCTCCTTGAGCGGCCGGTCCGTCGCCCCGCGCGAGCGGATGGAGATGAGGTCGTTCCCGAGCGTCAGCCAGTCGACCGCGTTCTGCAGAAAGAGCGTGTTCATCGGAAACTGCTGGATCATTTCGTCGAGAACGGCGTTGGCGGTTCCCACGACGACCACGCGCGTTTCGGCCCCGGTCGCGATGAAGTTCGCGCCGTCCAGGCCTTCCGCCGCGATCGTCGCTTCGTCATGGAAGCTCGGGAATGCGCCCGAAGCGACCACGGCAAGCGGAATCGCGCTCTGCGGATCGCGCGGCGCGTTCGGAAAACGCTGCTGCGGGTTGAGATCGAAGCGATCCGTCATCTTCCAGGCGAACGGCGACGACGAGACGAGCGTGTCGACCGCGATCGCGTCAGGCGCGTCCGGCGAGGCGGCCACCGACGAGACCCACGGCATCACGAGCCCTTCGAGCTGGTTCACCATCGGGTTCTTCTCGTTCATGCCGGCGCGCGTGATCTTGGGCCAGAACGGATACGGAACGCTGAACGTGATGAAGCCCTGATTGAACGCGGCGCTTTCGTTCGTGCGGTCGAGCACGAGGTTCGGCCCGACCTCGACGCCGTAATGCCGCAGCAGGTCCCCGATGCCGCTCTCGCGCGGCGACGCCGCCACGAGCCCTTCCGCAAGTTTGATCGCGTCGATATAGACCAGCACCGCACCGCCGCGCATCACGAACTGATCGATCGCATAGCGCGCGGCTGCGCCCAGAGCGTCCGGCTGCACGAGCACGAGTGTCTGCACGTCCGGATCGATCGCGCCCGACGCGAGATCAGCCGTGACCACTTCGTACTGCCGCTCGAGCTCCGCCTTCGCGACACTGAGCCCCGCTTCCAGCGTTACGTCCGGATTGCCGCCGACGAGCGCGACCGTCTTCGGCTCCCGCTGATACACCTTGATGATAGCCGCGGTCAGCTCGTACTCGAGGTTGTCGACGTTCTGCACGATCGGAATGACTTCGCTGCGGTCTTCATACTGGATCGCGATGCCGAGATACGCGTTCGCGACCTGGGCCTTGTCCTTTTCGATAATGTTCAGCTGCACCTGCGGAATCCCGAGCGCGCGGCACCGGCGTTCGACTTCCGGATCGCTGTCGGGATCCTGCCATTCGATCACGAGGTTCTCGCGGCCGTAGGCGCCGTACTCGTCC
>JABDJQ010000659.1 GCA_013002425.1 Gemmatimonadota bacterium | reverse complement strand
ATCGAAGGGGACCCGCCGGACCGGCTCCGGCCGGGGCTCGGCACCATCTACGCACTGCGCGCGCTCTATCGTGTTCTGGTCGACACGGGCGTGCCGGATCCGGGCAAGACCGTGTTTCTCCTTGCCGGGATCGCCGGCGCCCTGCTTCTGGCTTGGGGGCTGGCGCGACTGGTCCGGGCGACGGGGGCGCCATGGATCGCGCCGCTCGCGCTCACGACCGCGGCCGTTCAGCTCTTCTTCGGCTACATCGAGAACTACACGCTCGCCACCGCGTTGCTGGCGCTCTGGACGGTGGAGACGCTGCTCGAGGTTCGGGCCGGGAAGCGCCCCGCGCTTTCGTGGCTCTGGCTCGTGTTCGGTGCCGGGGCGCATGCCGCCGTGCTTCTCATGCTGCCGCTTCAGATCCTGCGCTATTTTCCCGCGCGCCATGGCGTAAGACTCGCCCTGCTCATGGCGCCGCTCTTCTTTCTCGCGACGCCGACCGCGATCGAACTCGGGATGCGCCGCTACTTCGTGTCGTGGACGATGACGACGCGGACGGGAATGGAGCTCGGTTTTCTCTCGATGCCGCATTTTCGGTTCGTGGTCAATCAGTTCATCTGGTTCGTGCCCGCCGCGCTGTTGCTGGGGGCATGGACGCTGGGCCGCGTGCGAAGCGGGGCGAAAGACCCTGACCGGGAGCGCGAAACCGAGCGTTGGGCGTTCGCGATCGCGCTGCTCTGGGTCGCCTTCTGCATCACGGTGCGCCCGTGGCTCGGCGCGCGCGACTGGGATCTCGTATCGTGGTTTTCGATACCGCTCGCGATCGCGATCGGACTGCGCCTGCTGCGACTCCCGAAGATCGAACACTCTTCGCTCGTCTGGAGCGCGCTCGCTCTCGGATTCGTGTTCGTCTTTCCGTGGGTGGCGGGGAACGCCGCCGGCGGGAGGGGAGAGGACCGGGTCGCGCGCATCGTCATTCACGACGAACATCACTTCATCTTCGGAAAGAAAGCGCATCTCCCGAAGCTCGCCTGGCTCTACTTCGAGATGGGGCGCGAGGATCTCGGGCGCATGCTTTACGAAGAAAGTGTTCGTCGCGTGCCGGATTCTTCGATCGGGCGCGGCAACTGGGGAATCCTGTGCTGGCTCGACGGGAACTACGCCGAAGCCGAGGAGAATCTGGCGTTCGCCGCGCAGGACCTCGATGACTCGCCCCCGATTTTCTACTATCTCGGCGCCTCGAAATTTCATCTGCAGAAGGAAGATCTCGGCGAGAGCGATTTCCGGCGGTTTCTCGCCCTCGACCCCGGAAATCCGTCGGGCGCGAGCTACCTCGGCCGGGTTTGTCTCGTGACGGGGCGTTGGAATGAAGCGATCGATCAACTGCTGGTCGCGTACGGGCAGTTCCCTGCCGATCCCGACCTCAACTACTGGATCGCGCGTGCGCAGTACGGGGCGAAGAATTACGGGCAGGCGCGCGAGTTCGCGGAGCGGGCGCTTCGTCTGCGGCCGGGTTTCGAAGAGGCGGAGAGGATCGTGCGCGCCACGCAGTAGATCCGCCGCCGCCCGCAGAGCGGCTCGCGCCGCCTCGAGCAACCACGCGCTTCAATCCCTCTACCGCTTGGTCGAACTCTGCTGGAGGTCGATTACCTTGGTGGGGCTCTCGACGTCGAAGTGAAAGCTGAAGTCGCTCGAGACACCGTCGATCGCCGGCGGGGCGGTCGAGGTTACGCGGTAGTGATACGTCGCGTCGTGTGTCGGGAAAATCGTGATCGAATGATTCGTTACGTATGCGGGATCGTACGCCGACCCCGTATAGCTCGATGTCGAACCGTACTCCACCTGCGAATCCGAAGGGATGTCGGTCGTCCACGTGATCGTGACGGCATATGTGCCCACCCCGGACGCGTAAGCGATGACGCCCGAGATCTGAATCTCGGACGGCGGCGGGCCGATCGCGGTGCCGTCGTCGTTGAAAGCGAGAATGCCCGCGTTCGATGAAGTCGGCGCCGGCGTGATCAGCTCGTCGATCCCGGCGCCGGGGTTCGGCATGCCGTCCTCGCGCACGTAGATCGTGGCCCCCGAGCGATACACCCGGTATGTCGTATTCTTCTTCAGATTGCAGATCATGTGCAGCGCGGCCGTGTCGTGCCCCGCCACCGTGTACGTCACCGAATCGAGGCCGGCGAGTTCCGCCCGCGAGAACATGATCACGCGGTCGTTCACGATTTCGGCGCCCACCATCTGATTCGTTTCGATCAGGTTCGTTTCCGGGATGTTCGACACCGTGTTGTCGACCGGGTAGAGCACGTTCAGGAAGAGGTCGTCGGTGCGCGGCGTCGAAGCTTCCACTTCGATCCGTCCCCAGCCCGGCGTCGCGCGCGTCGTGAGGAAGTTTTCGTTGTATTCGTTGCCCGCGGTCCAGTCGCCCCAGTAGTAGTTCTCGCCCTGCGTGGGGTCGTAGCGGCCCTGGCCGTCGAAGCCCCCGATCCAGTAGGCGTATCCGTTGTCGGAGCGGTTCCGTCCGCCGATCTTGCGCATTACGCGATCTTTCGGCAGCAGCGTTTTCAAGAAGATCGAACCGTTGTCGTGCATGTCGTTTCCGTCGGTGGTTTTCGCCAGGCTTCCGCCGACGTAATCCCAGATGCCCGCTTCACTGTCGCCCGCGCGCTGCACGCCGCCCGCTCCGAAAATCTCCGGCTCGGCGGTGACGTGCATGTTCCAGACTTTCGTGAAATTCGGATTCGTCGAAACCACGCGATCGTATACGACGAAAAAGTTCGGACGTAAATAAACGAACTCGCGCGTGTAGCTGTCGATCTTCGTCGGATGGGAGGGGGCGCCGCGCGATGCCGCGAACGCTTCATAGTCGTAGGCGCCGAAGAGATCGGCCTGCGAGTAGGTGTATTCGTCGTTCGTTTCGAACGCGAGCATCTCCCCGGCATGGTAGACCGGGTCGGTTTTCACTTTGTTGTAGCTGGGGCCGCTCGACGGCATCGGTTGTCCGCCGTCGTTCGACACGGTACCGGAGGAGAGGCTCGAAGCTCCCCAGTAGAAGTTCTCGCCCGGGTCGTAGATCGCCATGCAGTTATGCGCGGTGGAGCGCTGGTAGTAGTGCTTGGCGTGCCAGGCGCCCTTCACGGAGCGGTACTGTCCGAAGTAGCCGCTGTCGATGATGAGGTCGCCCTTGCGATGGATCGTGAAGTTGCCCGCGTCCTTGTGCTGATGCCCGTAGAACGACTTGCCCGCTTCGAACGACGCCCAGACGGCGTCTTTGTTGCCGAGTTCGCTCATCATATAGACGTGGTCCATGCCCCCGGCGCCGAGCCGGACCGCTTTCGGCATGTTCGGCGGATCCGCTTCGGGAACCGTGGGATCGTAGAAGATCACGAGGCTCCAGACCCCGGCGTTCTTGTAATGCCCCGGGGAGCGGCCGAGAATGTTGTCCCACGAGCGATTCGTGTGTCGCTGGTTCCACGGGTCGCGCATGCGCGCCGCCATGATGGCGAGGTTCTTCCAGCTGTCGCCGAAAATGGGGTTGTTGTAATCCTGATTCTCTTCGAGCGTGCCGCGATGCGGCGGCGTGGAGTAGTACGTCCAGGCGGAATACTCCGCCCCGTACTTCTGCGCGATCGCCCATCCGTTGATTCCGGTCGCGCTCGTGAACGCTTCGAGAAGCCAGACGCGTTCGTCGACGTTCTGCGTCGAGTAAACCGGTCCGTTCCAGCCGGGTCCGCCCGCGAAGTCGAGCGCCTTCGCGTAGACGTCTTCGATGTAGGCGCATACGCGCTGGTATTCGTTTTCGTAGCTTCCCGTGTCGACGGAAGATCCGGCGAGAAGGAGGCCGCGGAACATCGACGTGCAAACCCAGAAAGAAGTGCCGCCGCGCCACGTCTGTCCATCGGCGAAGCTCGTCTGCGCCGGACCGTAGTTCGTCTTGACTTCGGCCAGGTCGCTCGCCGAGAGCTTCTCCCAGATCCAGTCGGTCGCCATGGCGTATTCGGCGCCGCCACCGTCGATCGGCCATGCCGGCCCGATCACCGCGTTCCGGACGAAGGTCCAGTAGTCGTCCTCTTCGAAGCCGCCGCCGTTGTAATTCGTGTCGTTCCAGTATTTGTGAATCTTGTAGGTGAGCGAAATGTTGGGAAGGTCGGCCGCCGTCTTCTTGTTGTTGTTGATCGAGTAGTCGGCGTATTCCTTCAGCTCGTCATAGAACGCGCGATGCGTGCCGCCCGGCTTGCACCGCTCGGCGATCGTCGCGATCGTCGTCGACGTGAAGAAGATGCGCGGATGGGTCGGGTTCAACTGGTAAGCGCTCGCGGACCCCGCCGTAACCAGAAGACCGGCCGCAACCATGAGCCCGAATCGAGATAAGTTGTTGTAAATCAACTGAATTCTGCGCGGAAGGTCCATCATTCCCCACATCCCCCTTTTCCTCATCCATCGACCGATCCGGCCGTCGCCTGAATTCCAATTGTGCGAGGTTGAACGCGGCTCTCGCCACATTGACCGGAGTGGGAAATGAAGCATATCACGGCCGGTGGGCGGGGTTCGTCAAAAAAGAACTGTCGGTCAGCGTATGCAGAAACGCGATCAGGTCCTCGACGTCCTGATCCGAAAGGTCGAAGCCCACGCCGGTCGGAATCAGCGCGTCCACGTTCGGCCCGCGAACTCCACCGGATCGGTAGTGTTCGATGACCTCGTCGAGCGTGGCGAAACGCCCGTCATGCATGTAGGGCGCCGTCACGCCGATGTTGCGGAGGGTGGGCGACTTGAAGAGGCCGTCTTCGAGCGGGTTTCCCGTGACGGCGCCTCGCCCGCGGTCGACCAGCGGGTTCTCGAGCCCGATCGAATGGAAGTCGTCGTCCGTCAGAAGATCGTTCACGCCGTGGCAATGGAAACACTCCGCCTGCTCGCTGAAGAAGAGATCGTGGCCCCGCCGTTCCGACTCGGTCAGTTCGACCTCGAACCGTTTCCATTTATCGTACTTCGACTCGAACGAGATCAGCGTGCGCTCGAACTGCGCGATCGCCATCCGGATGCGGGACTCCGTGACGCGGGTCGACCCGAACGCGCGCCCGAACAGCTCCGGATACTCGTCGTGCGCCTGCACGCGCGCCACGGCTTCGTCCCAGGGCAGATTCATCTCTTCCACGTCCATCACCGGGCCGACGATCTGATCTTCGAGAGAGAGTCCCCGCCCGTCCCAGAACAGCAGATCGCTCCAGCCGGCGTTGATGATCGGGGGCGAGTTTCGCGCGCCGAGCGCGCCGTCCACGCCGGGCGTGATGATCGCGCTGTCCCCGAACGCGAACTCCGGCTTGTGACAGCCGGCGCAGGAGAGAGTGCTGTCGAGGCTGAGCAGCGGGTCGAAAAAGAGGCGTTTCCCGAGGGCGATTCCCTGCAGCGTGAGCGGGTTTCCCGGCGCCGCATTCATCGGCGGCAGGCCCTCGATCGTGATCGTGATCGTGTCGCGCGGCGGGAACGTATCCGCCGGCGCTCCTCCCTGCGGACTCGAGGGGCCCGAGTCGCCGCACCCCGTGAGCAGCAGGAACGCTACGGTCAGTGTCGATCTCATGGTGATACGGAACGCAGCGCCCAATGCAAGCCTCGATGGATTCGGAGTTGAACGGGGGTATCAGCCTACAATCTAGTGTATTCTCGATTCCTGCTTCGGACAAGGGATCCGATCTCTCATCATTCGGCCGATTTTGCCGATGATTTGTCAGAAATGGAAAGGTTACGCGTGGAAGACCGAAGCGTTCGACAAAAAGCGCTGCTGCTGCTCGCTCTCGTAGCGGCAACCACGATCTACGCCTGGATCCTTCCCCAGCGCTACGTGACGCCCGACGAGGGCGCGCATCTCATGAGCGCCCGCCGCATCCTGCTCGGCGAATTCCCCGTTGTCGACTATTCGTCGCGCCAGCCGTTTTACGTTCTGGTTCATGCGATCCCCCAGATCATCTTCGGCCAGAGCCTCGACGCCGGCCGCTGGGTTTCGATCGTCATGACTCTCGGAGCGGGCCTTCTCGCCTTCAGCATGGCCCGCGGCCGAAACGGTTTTGCCGGGCCGCTGGCCGCCATGTTCTTTCTGTTCTCTCCATTGACGATTCATTACGCGACCGTTGTCCAGACGCAGCCCGTCGTAATCGTGACCAGCGGCCTCGCCGTTCTGCTCGCGATTCGAAAGCGCGGGAACTGGGACTATCTAGTCGGCCTTCTCCTTGCCGCTTCCTTTTACGTGCGCGAATCGGGGCACGCGGCCACGGCCACGATTCTGATCGTGTTCCTCTTCTCGCGCGAGTGGCGTCGCATGCGAAACGTGATCATGGGCTACCTCGGCGGTATTCTCATCTGCTACCTGATCTACGCCACACGACTCTCGCCGCTCGCGTTCTGGGATTCGCGCCTGAACCCCGCCTGGCTCGTCGTTTTCTCCCTACGGAAACTCATGTGGAAGTTCGCCTCCACCGATTCGACTTCGGACGAGATGCCGGACGAAACGGGAGTCATGGAAGAGACGACCGAAACCGGGGGCGATTTCCTGTTCGAACCCGACAGCTACCTTTTCCTGATCATCGCGGCCCGGATGCTCTTCGGTCCGATCGCGCTCTTTGCGGCGGGGTGGGCGCTCGGCGTTCCCAGGCGCCTCGGCGAAGTGGGAAAGCAAACCGCGATCATGGTTACGACGTGGCTCTTCTTCCTGGCTCTCTTCTACGCGTACTGGTATGCGGTGCGCGGTTTCTACCCCGGCTACCTGCGCGAGTTCGAGCTTCCGATGGCGGTTCTGGGAGGCCTGGTGGTCGGACATACGATCGAGAAGACGGGGCTCCGCTTCTGGCACGCCGCGCCGCTTGCGGCGTTTCTCGTCGTCGCCGTGCAGATCACGCGGCTCCGTTTCCCGATCTGGATCGAGCCGCTCACGC
>JABDJQ010000644.1 GCA_013002425.1 Gemmatimonadota bacterium | reverse complement strand
GAGCGACGAGACGCCGGATCGCGAAGCGTGGGGCGACACGCTCGAGGCCCACGAGTATGACTGGATTCTGCACGACAAGAACGGCGGGAAATGGTTCATCAACGGCGAAAGCGAAATCTGCAACCAGGGCCGCATCAATCTGACGAACCTCGACGCGGCCCGCGCCTACGCGAAGTACATCGCGAAAGCCACCGTGCACGAGTATCCCGATCTGATCGAAGGGATCCGCCTCGACGAGGTCGCCGAAACGATTCACTGGTGGCACAGCGTACCGCAGCGCTGGGACCCGGGCGTCGACTCGATCGACTCGAACCGCGACGGTATCGGCGACAGTAACGAAGACCTGACGCTCTGGTGGTCGGCGGGTGTCGATACGTTTCTGGCGACGTTGCGGGCGGAATTCGGACCCGAATATCTCATTATAGTTAACGGCTATCTCGCGCCGGAGCACTTCCAGTACGTGAACGGCCGCTGGCACGAAGGCCATCCGCACGAGCACAGGAGAGGCTACGAAAGCGGCATGACCGACCCGGAGCGCGGCTACCTGGGCGGGGATACGCTCTACTCCGACACGCCCGCGCACTTCTCGGGGCTCTTCTGCCTGAACTTCACGCCGAGCTACGACTACGACCCGGACGAACTCTCGACGAAACACGTTCCGTTTCCGCATCCGGGGCTGCCGAAATACGTGAAATGGACGCTGGCGAGCAGCCTCATGAGCGACGGCTGGCATGCGATGTCGGGATGGGGGACCTCGGTCGACTACAAGGGCGACCCGAAGCGGATGCAGTATCAGACGCTCTGGTGGTTCGACGTGTACGACTCCGTGCGCGCGCACATCGGAACGCCCACGGGCGATGCCGTTCGCGAAACGACCTATGTCGGACTCGACAGCTGGCAGCGCGACTTCACGGGCGGGCGTGTGCGCATCTTTCCGTTCTTCGAAAAGGGGATCTACGACTTCAGGCCGTCCGTTACGGCCATCGATCCTGCGCCGAGCGTTCGCGTCGGGGATCCGATCCAGCTTTCGTGGGATCTGTCGGACCCGAACAGCGACGACGAACCGCTCGACGTCGACGTGTATCTTTCGCGGGACGGCGGGGCCACGTATCCGGAGCTGATCGGATCGTTCGACGAGGAAACGTCTTCGTTCGACTGGACGGCGACAGGCTCGCCCGGCGAGAACTGCTGGTTCAAGGTCGTCGCCACGGACACGTCGGACCTCGTCGGCGAAGACGTCGCGAGCGCGCCTTTCCTGCTGGCGTCGGCGGGCCTCGTCGGCGACGGGCTCGCGGAAGTCGCACCCGGATTCTGGATCGTGAACGCCGAGGAAGTGCTCTGCACGCTCGACGCGGCGGTGACGCTCGTCGATTCCGTGTCTTCGTCGTGGGACGAAGCGTGGATCGTGCTGCCGGCGGACGCGCCCTATCGCAACTACTACGACACACGCCAGAACGGCGGCATGATCAGCGAATCCGTGGCGCTCCGCGGCGACACGATCGTCGTATCACTCGCGACTCCGGTCACGAGCGCGGCGCCTGTTTCGTTCGTCTTCGGCGCATCGGCGCCGGGCGAGGTTTCGAGCGACTCGCTTCGGTTCGCGTTCGGTGTACGATCCACGCTGCTGCCGGACTCCGTTCACTGGGTGAACGAAGGAAACGCGAACGGCGACGCCGGCGACTCGAACGCGCTTCGCGCCTGGGCCGATTACGGTCCGCCGGTCTCGATCACGGTCGCGCCGGGAAGCGCCACGGTCGCGACGGGTGTCGGAGTCTCGTTCAGCGCACAGGGCTTCGACGCCGTCGGAAACGCCGTCGCCGTAAGCCCCGTATGGGCGATCGACGACACGATCGGCACGATCGACACGAGCGGCTTTTTCAGCGCCGTCAGCCCGGGTACCGGGTACGTGATCGGCTCGGTCGGCGCGCTTCTCGACAGCGCGAGTGTTACGGTAACGCCGGGAGCGCCGCATATCGTGGAGATCGACGTCGACTCGTTGTTCCTCGCGGCCGGCGAAACGTACGACCTCACCGCGGTCGTGCGCGACAGCCTCGGCAATCCACTCAGCTACGACCCGCTGTGGACGATCGCGAACGATTCGCTCGCCTCCGTCGATTCGAGCGGCGTCGTTACGGCGATCCACCCGGGCACGACCACGGTAACGGCTACCGTGAATTCCGTCGCGTCCGACGTATTCGTCTCCATCGTTCCCGGCCCGATCGACAACATCGCGCTCACTCCCCCGAGCGCGACCATCGCCCGGGGCGACACGGTGCGGTTCTCCGCAAGCCCGTTCGACGCCTACGGACATCCGCTCGAGGACGCAATCGTCTGGAGCGCGACGGACTCGATCGGCGAAGTGCATGACGGGCTCTTCCTCGGGACCGGGAAAGGCGCGGGAAGCGTCACGGCAAGTTCGGGCGGCGTCAGCGCATCGAGCGCGGTACAGGTCGTGCTCGAGTTCGTCGCGGCATTTCTGACTCCGGCGACGGATTCTCTGAGCGCCGATTCATCGGTGGCGTTCCATCTCTACGGCGTGACTTCGGATGACGACACGCTGGCGTTCGACGCGAACTGGAGCGTGGTCTCCGGCGGCGGTTCGATCGACGCCGCAGGCACGTATACGCCCGGACCGGCCGGTGAAGTAACGATCGGGGCGGTCTCGGGCGCATGGTCCGACAGCTCGACCTTCACGGTGACCGCGGGGGCCGCGGTTGCGCTCGCGCTCGACGGGCCCGGATCGGGCAGCGCGGGCGACACGCTCGTTTACACGGCAACGGTCAGCGACGCGAACGGCAACCCCGTGAGCGGCGGCGTGAGCTGGCCCGACGCGGAGGGCTTCGCGAATCTCGGGAACGGTTCGTATAGGGCGGTCACGGCGGGCGCGCATACGATCACGGCTTCCTACGAGGCGCTCGGCGACGAAGCGGACGTAACGGTAACGTCCGGCCCGCTCGCCGCACTCGTGATTTCGCCCGACCCGGTGGTTCTCGCCGTCGACTCGTCCGTTTCGTTCGCGGTCGATCTGCGGGACGCTTTCGGAAACGCCGTTGTCGCAACGGTTACGTGGACGATTCCCTCCAGCATCGGCTCGCTTGCGCCGGACCGCACGTTCACGGCCTCGGCGCCCGGATCGGGGACGCTCGTCGCGCACGCCGGCGCTTTCGCGGACTCGGCGCACGTGACGGTGTCCGAACCCGAACCGGAGACCGGCCCGCGGCCTACGCGCGTGGAGATCTCGCTGAATCGCGACGTCCTGACGCCGGGCGACGACTCGCACGAATTCGAAGCGGAACTGACCGCGCTCGATTCCGCGGGCTGGCCGGTCGAAACGGAACAACCGGAATCGATCTTCGTCGACATTCGGGAAGTCGGCGACCATCCCGCGAAAGGCGTCGTGTACTGGTCGGCCGTGCATGTCGTAACGCTTCCCGCGACCCTTTCTTTCGACATGAGCGACCTCGCCGGCTGCGGCGCGGTGGAACTCGCGATCACGACCTTGTCCGGGCTGGCCGCCGCATCGGACCCGCTCTCCTATCGCACATCGAATCTCGACGGCGATGAAGACGTGGGCCTCGGCGACATCGCCACGCTGCTTGCCCTCGAAACTGACGACGACTGCCGCGATCTGGACGGCGACGGCGCCGCGGACGGCGAGGACGTGGACCTCGTACTCGATCTCATCGAATCGTATGCGTGGGAAGGCGAAACGGAACCCGCGACCGAGGACGACCCGTTCTGGGTCATGACCGGCGATACGAGCCTCGCCTGTGGATCGGATTCGCTCGCACCGACCATCGAACTGCATCCGGGCGCCACGAATTCCGTCTACGGTGTGCTCGTGACGACGACGAACGAAGGAGGCGCGGCGAAGCAGAGCGGGCTTTCCGACGAAACCGTCTCCCGATCCGTCACGGACGAAGACGGGTCTGTTCACTGGATCTACGTCTCCGATTCGGATCCGCTCTCGCTGCAGGACGCCGGGGCGATTCTCTCGCTTGCGGCCTGCGATCTTGATCGCGGCGCATGGGAAGCGGGCGGATCGTACGTGCGCTTCCTGGGCACGGACTTCGTGTGGAGCGATCCGGTGGAAGTCTCGCTGAAAGCGGAAGAAACGAACGACGACACCGACACCACGGGCGGCACTGACGACGTCGACACGACCGGCGGTACCGACGACGTCGACACGACGGGCGGTACCGACGACGTCGACACGACGGGCGGCACCGACGACGTCGACACGACGGGCGGCACCGACGACATCGACACGACGGCGAACGAGACGACGATCGTGGCCTATACGATGCTGCCGTCGCAGCCGAATCCGTTCCGCGGTCATACGCTCGTACGCTATGCGCTGCCGAACCGCGCCGAGGATATCGAGATCGTCATTCACGACATGAGCGGGCGCGAAATACGGCGGTTCCGCGGGCTTCCCGACTGGCAGGGATCGCACGCCGTGGAATGGAACGGCGTCGATCACACCGGCCGCTACGCCCCCTCCGGCGTCTACTTCGTGACGCTGCAGAGCACGCACGGACGCAAGACGTCGCGCATTACCCTCGTCCGCTGACGAGCGCTTCGTTGTCGAACGGAGCGGAAGCGGATACTATCGAGTGAAGGCCGCAATCTGCCGGCCGCTCGAACCGGGGGTAGCTTTCTCTTGGCACTCAGTATTTCGCAACGCGCTCTGACGCGCAGCTTTCTCGCGGGCGGCCTCGTCGGGGCGTTCGCGGGATTTCTTTTCGCGTGGGAGTCGCTCTACCGGAACCCCGGCATCGCGTCCTTCGGCGACCGCTTTCTCACCATTCTGTTCTTTGCGATTCTGTTCGGCCTTGCCGGCGGACTGATCGGCTTCGCGGCCGACCTGCTGACGACGCCCTTCGCGCGTACGCGCGCCGTCGCTCCGATCACGGCTGCCGCGTCGTTCGCGCTCGCGGAAGGCCTGGCGCGCAGCTACTCCGTACATCAATGGTACAAAGACACCTGGCCGAGTCTGACGCTCACGCCCGGCACGAGTTTCCGCAACTTCTGCATCGTCGTGCTCATCTGTCTCGTGATCGGCGCGCTCGCCGGCGCGTTCGTTTCGTGGCTGCTCCCGCGGCTGCGTGGCGCGGGCGCGGTGGCACTCGCGTTCGCTCTCGGCCTTCCCTCGGCGTGGCTCATCGTGAATCGGACCGAGACGTTCCAGCCGCCGCGCTACGAGGCGTCGATGAAGGACGACCGCGAGGGGCGCCTGTTTCTGTTCGTGATCGACGGCGCCGACTGGGATTTCCTGATGCCGCTGATCGAATCGGGGCGGGTGCCGAACCTCGCTTCGCTCTACACATCGGGCGTTTCGGGCGAGCTCGGGATTTCGTACCCCTGTATCTCGCCGTATCTCTGGACATCGCTCGCGACCGGGCTCGACGACGATCAGCACGGCCTCTGCGAGTTCTTCGCATACAGGCCGCCGTTCACGAACGCGCTCATCACGCGCTATCCCGGGCTCGGTACGGGCAAGCGCTTTCTGTTCCAGAAGTTCGTGCCGAAGCTCGCGCGCCTCGGGATCGGGTCGGCCGTGCACGCGTCGCGCGCGCAGAAGCGCGTCCCCGAGCTCTGGGATTACACGAGCGCCGCCGGCATCCCGGCCGCCGTGGTCGGCTGGCGTTTTTCGTATCCGGCGCCCGCGATCGAAGGCGCGTTCGTCACCGATCGCTTTCAGGAAACGGTATTGCCGCAGCCCGCCGTGTATCCCGCCGAACTTCGCGAGACGCTGCGCATCGATTATTCGAATGAAGGCGCCCGCCGCGCGCGCCCGATCCTGGGCGAACGGCTCGCTTCGATGACCACCGAGGAGCTCGGCCCGAACGCCGAGAAAGTGGAGAAGCTCTCGTATCATCTGGAACGCGATTTTCGCTATACGGCCGCGACGCGCGATCTCGTCGAAGCATACGATCCGCGTCTCGTCGTGGCGGGCCTGACGGCGGTCGACGCGTGCGAGCATCAGTTCATCCTGGAGCACGTGCTCGGCCGCGAAGACGACCGCCCCGCGCTCTCCGCGTATCATGCGCGCTTCACCGACGAGCAGACGATCGACGATCTCGCCGGGACGATCGACGACGTCTATGCGATCACCGACAGCCTGGTCGGCTCCATACTCGCGTCACGAACGTCGAGCGACATCGTGATGGTCGTCTCCGACCACGGCCACGACCTCGACGGGAGCGGGCATCGCTTCGGGCCCGGCGGCATCATCATGATGGCGGGCGCCGGCATTCACCCGGCCGGCCGTCTCGAAGGCGCGCGCGTTTACGACGTGCTGCCGACGGCGCTCTACGCGCTCGGCCTCCCGGTGCCGCACGGACTCGCCGGAAAGGTGCTGATCGACGCATTCGAAGAGAAAACACTCGCGGATCATCCGATTTCGCTCGTTTTTCCGAGCGAGGGCGAACTGCAGGAAGTCCGCACCCTCGATGCGCTCCCCGAACTCGGAGAGCAGGACCTCGAAGAGCTGAAAGCGCTCGGATACGTCGATTAGGCCCCCTTCCCGCTCTCAAATCCGGTACAGCTTCCCGTTTTTCCGCCGATACTTGGGGAAATCGTGTGTTCTCAAGAACTTCCGTTTCCCGCACTACCGAGGATCGAGACGTGAAAACCAGCACCAAGCCGCAAGCGAAGAAGCAGATCGGAGACCTTCTCGTAGAAGCCGGTCTCCTCACCCAGGAAGATCTCAAGAACGTTCTTCGCGAGCAGAAGTCGTCAGGGAAGCGCCTGGGCGAACTGCTCGTTACGAAGAAGTTCTGTACCGAAGCCGAAATCGCCACGGGGCTTTCGATCCAGCTCGGCGTGACGCTCGTCGACATGAAAAACGCGCCCGTCGAGCCTTCCGCGCTCGAGCTCATGAACGAGAAGCTCGCGCGGAAGCACACTGCGATGCCGATCGCGATCGAGGGCCGCAATCTTACGGTCGCGTTCGCCGATCCGCTCGACTTCGACGCGATCGAATCGCTGCAGTTCGCGACCGGCACGGTCATTCAACCCGTGATCGCGACGGCGAAGGGAATCGGCTGGGCGATCGACAAGCACTACAGAATCGGCGACAGCGTCGACAAGATCGTGAAAGACATTTCATCCACGAAAAAAGTGGAACTCGTCAGCGATCTGGATATGGCGAAGCAGACGACGGACCTCACCGACCTTCGCAATCAGAGCGAGGCGGCGCCCGTCATTCGTATGGTGAACCACATCATTTCGACTGCGGTCGACCGCGGCGCCTCGGACATTCACATCGAACCGGGCCGCGACCTCGTGGTGGTCCGCAATCGTGTCGACGGCCATCTGCGCATCGAGCTCGAACTTCCGAAATGGGTGCAGGGCGCGCTGATCTCGCGGATCAAGATCATGGCGAAGATGGACATCGCCGAGAAGCGCCTGCCGCAGGACGGCCGTTTCGGCGTCAAGATCTCGGGTGACAAGTACGATTTCCGCGCTTCGACTCTTCCCGCGAACTTCGGCGAGAAAATCGTGATACGTATTCTCGACTCCGCCAGCGTTCCGAAGTCGATGGACCAGCTCGGGCTCGAAGAGGCGGAACTCAAAAAGCTCATGAGCGTGATCCGCCAGCCGCAGGGCATCGTGCTCGTCACGGGACCGACCGGCTCCGGCAAGACGACCACGCTCTACGCGGCGCTCTCCGAGATCAAGAGCGTCGAAAAGAACGTGACGACGCTCGAGGATCCGATCGAATACGAACTCGACGGCATCAATCAGATCGGCATCAACGAAAAGGCCGGACGCACGTTTCCCGTGATGCTCCCTTCGATTCTGCGACAGGATCCCGACGTCATCATGGTCGGCGAAATGCGCGACTGCGAAACGGCGATGATCGCGATGCAGGGTTCGCTGACCGGTCACCTGGTGCTGACCACGATTCACACGAACCATACGCTTGCCACGATTACGCGACTCCGCGACCTCGGCATCCCTTCGTACATGATCGCGTCGACGATCACGGGTATCGTGGCGCAGCGGCTCGTCCGCAGAATCTGCGAATCGTGCCGCACCGAAGTGCCTGCCGATCCGGATATGCTTTCGCGTCTCGGGATCTCGCCGAAGAACGCGGAGCACATGAAGCTCTTCGAGGGCAAGGGATGCGCCAACTGCGGGAACACCGGCTATCAGGGACGCGTCGGGATCTACGAGATGCTTCTCCTGACGCCGCGGCTGCGCGAGCAGATCGCGAACGACGCTCCGGAATCGACGATCAAGCAACTCGCGCTTGCCGAAGGGCTCGTTCCGCTTCGCACCGGCGCGCTCGACAAGATGCTGCGCGGCATCACGACCGCGAGCGAAGTGCTTCGCGTCGTGCAGATGGACGACGCCGGCTCGATCTGTCCTTCGTGCCACGACGTCGTGAGTTCCGACTTCGCCGCGTGCCCCTCGTGCGGCACACGGATCGTGGACTCGTGCGGCGAGTGCCGGCACGTTGTCGACATGAGCTGGAAGTTCTGCGGCTACTGCGCGGCGCCGCTCGCAGGGCAGCGACGGCCTCGGACGACCGATACGCGGGACGGGAACGGGCGCTTCAGAACGTCGATTTCGTAGGGGCGGGCTTCATCTGGTAAGCTCTTCGCATGGAAACGTGTGAAGTGCTGATCGTCGGCGGCGGTCCCGGCGGCTCATCGTGCGCGGCGTACCTCGCCGATCACGGCATCGACGTACTCATCGTCGATCGCGCGCGATTTCCCCGCACCAAGCTCTGCGCGGGCTGGGTCACGCCGGCCGTGTTTCACGCACTCGGGATCGACCCCGATCATTACTCCGAACGACACACACTGCAACCGATCCACGGTTTTCGTATCGCCATCATGGGGCGCCGTCCGCGCCAGGTCGACTACGGACACCCGGTGAGCTACGGCATCGTGCGCTCCGAATTCGACACGGACCTGCTGGAACGCTCCGGCGCGCGCGTGCGATCGGGAGAACCGGTGCAGTCGATCGAACGCGCGCGATCGGGCTGGGTCGTGAACGGCACGATTCACGCGAACGTCATCGTCGGCGCGGGAGGACATTTCTGCCCCGTGGCGCGCGCGCTCGGCGCGAAACCGGGGCGCGGCGAGCACGCCGTCTACGCGCGGGAGAACGAATACAGCATGAACGAAGAAGAAGCGCGCGCATGCGAACTTCAGGGCACCATTCCCGAACTCCACTTCAGCCCGGACCTCAAGGGATACGGGTGGTGCTTTCGAAAGGACCGGTATCTGAACTACGGCCTCGGGCACGAGGTCTCGGCGAATCTGCCGCGCCGGACGACCGCGTTCTTCGAACGATACCGCGCGTCGGGGCGCATTCCGGACACGATTCCCGCGCGTTTTCACGGCCATGCTTACCTTTTATATGGATCCGGCGAGCGCCCGTTCGTAAGCGATCGCGCGCTTCTCGTCGGTGACGCGGCGGGGCTCGCGTATCCGCAGAGCGGCGAAGGTATCCGCACCGCAGTCGAGTCCGGTCTTCTCGCCGGGCGCGCGATCGCGGCCGCGCGCGGCAGGGGCGACGGGAACTCGTACTCGGCCGAACGGCTCGCGCCTTACGCGACGGAACTCCGGCGACGCTTCGGGGCGCCGCACGGGGCGAATTACTGGCTGAAACGGCTGCCGCAATCCCTGCTCCCGGGCATCGCGGGCAAGCTGCTGACTACGCCCTGGTTCGCCCGCGAGATCCTGATCGGGCGCTGGTTCCTCGCGAGGCACGAAGACGCATCGATCGAGCGCGGGGGCACGCAGCACTGATTTCCCCCGTCTGGACACCACACCGGGAAACCACTACTCTTATCCATTCACCATCTAACGGGGTTCCCGATGAACGAAACCGACAAGAATACGACGGAAAAGACCACGACCGACTTCCTGAGGACCCGCATCCGGGAAGACCTGGCGTCGGGCAAGTACGAGAAAGTGCTCACGCGCTTTCCTCCCGAGCCGAACGGGTACCTTCACATCGGTCATTCGAAGGCGATCTGCCTGAACTTCGACGTGGCTTCGGAGTTCAAGGGCAAGTGCAACCTGCGCTTCGACGACACGAATCCGATCAAGGAAGAACAGGAATTCGTAGACGCGATCCGGGCGGACATCAAGTGGCTCGGCTTCGACTGGGAAGACCGCGAGTTCTACGCTTCGGACTATTTCGAAACGCTTTACGATTACGCCGTGAAACTGATCGAGAAGGGCGTGGCGTACGTCGACGACCTGACGGCCGAAGAGATCCGCGAACATCGCGGCACGCTGACGGAGCCGGGGCGGCCGAGCCCGTATCGCGACCGCACGATCGAAGAGAACCTCGACATCTTCAAGCGCATGCGCGCGGGTGAGTTCGAAGACGGTTCGAAAGTTCTGCGCGCGAAGATCGACATGGCGTCGGGCAACATCAACATGCGCGACCCCGTTCTCTATCGCATTCTGCGGGCGCACCATCATCGCACCGGCGACGCGTGGTGCATCTATCCGATGTACGATTTCGCGCACGGTCAGTCCGACTCGATCGAGGGCATTTCGCATTCGAACTGCACGCTCGAGTTCGCGGATCATCGTCCGCTCTACGACTGGTTTCTCGATCAGCTCGAGATTCATCATCCGACGCAGATCGAGTTCGCGCGCCTCGCGCTCACGCACGTGATGCTGAGCAAACGCAAGCTGAGACAGCTCGTCGAAACCGGCGTCGTGACGGGATGGGACGATCCCCGCATGCCGACCCTGCGTGCGCTGCGCCGGCGCGGCTTCACACCCGAGTCGATCCGCGACCTCTGTACGCGTGTGGTGATCGCTAAGAATAACAGCATGGCATAATACTCGCTTCTCGAACACTGCCTGCGCGAAGATCTTAAC
>JABDJQ010000613.1 GCA_013002425.1 Gemmatimonadota bacterium | reverse complement strand
CTCCCCGGATCCTGCCCAGCACATAGGAGTGCATGGCCGCGCCGCCCGCCACCACTTCCTTCCGCTCGAACATGCCGGAACCTCCGGTAAAGTCCGTCACGATGCCGCCTGCCTCTTTCACCAGCAGGATGCCGGCTGCGATGTCCCACGGGTTCAGGTTCAATTCGTAGAAAGCGCCGAACGTGCCGCGCGCCGTGAAGGAAAGATCGAGCGCGGCGGAACCGGCCCGGCGCACTCCCTGCACTTCGCGCACCATCGAATCGAAAAACGGGACGGTGTCGTGCACGCGGTTCGAGCGCACGCACGCAAAGCCTGTCGCGATGATCGATCGCAACGGGCCTGCCTCGTCGTCCACACGCACCCTCGTGCCGTTGTGCCAGGCGCCGCCGCCTGCTTCCGCCGTGAAGCAGTCGTCCGTTACCGGGTTATATACGACGCCGCACACGATCTCGTCTTTCTTCACACGCGCGATCGAGACGGAAAAGAACGGGAACCGGTGCAGGAAGTTCGTCGTTCCGTCGAGCGGATCGACATACCAGACCGAGTCTCCCGAGCCGGAATCCGCGCCGTCTTCCTCCGCCACGATTCGATCGGACGGGAACTTCTCCCGAATGAGTCTCACGATCAGATCCTGCGAAGCGTGATCGGCTTCGGTCACGGGATCCTTCTCGCCCTTGAAGCGAACTCCGTCCGTTTTCTGCCTCGCGAAACGTTCTCTCAGAAGCGCCCCCGCCTCACGCGCGACGGATTCGATGAAGCGGCTCACGTTTCGGCCCCCGCTTCCGACGAGTCTTCCGTGGTCTGTTTCTCCTTCTTTTCCCTTTTCCGGATCATCATTGAAACTCCCGCTGACAGAAAATAGAGGCCGATCACCGGGCCGCCGACCAGAATCTGCGAGGCGATATCGGGCGGGGTGATCGCCGCGGAAAGAAAAGCGATGATCACGATCGCGTAGCGCCACTTCTTCAGAAGCCACTCGGGCTGGATCACGCCGGCGTACGTTCCGAACGCGACGACGAGCGGAAGTTGAAACACGATCCCGAGCGCGAGAGTCAGTTTGGAGACGAAGCCGAAGTAGCTCGTTGCCGTGATCATCGGGACCATGTAGTCCCCGCCGAATGCGAGCAGAAACGTGAGCGCGAGCGGAATCAGCGCGAAGTACGCGAACGACGCGCCGCCGAGAAAGAGAACCGTGGAACCGAAGACCGCAATCGTAAGAAATCGTCTCTCCGTATCGACGAGTCCGGGCGCCACGAACGACCACGCCTTGAAGAGCACGAAGGGCAGCGCCGCCAGAAACCCGGTCAGGAGCGATACCTTGACGCGCAGTGTGAACGCTTCGGTCGGGCTCAGGAACACGACATTACCGATGGGCTTCGTGATCGCACGGAGCACGGGCTCGCTCACGAACCAGGCGCCGATCGCCAGCACGCCGACGACCACCACACACTGCAGCAGCACGCCGCGCAGTTCTTCCAGGTGATCGAGGAAAGGCATGTCCTTCTTGCGAAGGAGGTCGGACTGTCTGTTCTGCGCGGGCATGCGGCCTACTTGAGCATGGAGCGGATCTCTTCGAGAAACTCGCCCACGTCCTTGAAATGGCGGTATACGGAGGCGAACCGGACGTAGGCGACCTGATCGACTTCCTGCAGTTCTTCCATCACGAGCTGACCCACGACCTCACTCGGGATCTCACGCTCCCCGCGCTCTCCGATTCTGGCTTCGACGCGGTCGACGAGCTGGTCGATCCGGTCGGGGGAAACGGGGCGCTTCTGGCACGCGATCAGGATTCCGCCTGCCATCTTCTGGCGGTCGAACGGTTCGCGGCGTCCGTCTTTCTTGACGACCATCGACGCGAACGGTTCGATGTATTCGTAAGTCGTGAAGCGGGTGCTGCACTCTTCGCAGTGGCGGCGGCGTCTTACGACGCGTCCTTCGCGCGTGGTGCGCGAATCGATGACGCGGTCGTCATCACATCCGCAGGATGGACACCTCATGACAGATCACGCTACCGATAGAGGGGAAAACGTTCGCAGAGCGCGCGTACGTCCGCACGCACCGCCTGCAATGTCTCTTCGTTTGCGGGATCCGCGACGACGCGCGCCATGAATCCGGCAATCGACTGCATCTCGGACGTCCCCATGCGGCGCGTGGTTACGGCCGGCGTTCCGATCCGAATCCCGCTCGTGATAAACGGGGAGCGCGTGTCGAACGGCACGGTGTTCTTGTTCGCGGTTATGCCCGCTTTGTCGAGCGCCTTCTCGACCTTCTTTCCCGATACGTCGCGTGACGTGAGGTCGAGCAGAAACACGTGGCTGTCGGTTCCTCCGGAGACCACATCGAACTCGTTCTTCATCAGGGCCCCGGCAAGGGCGCTCGCGTTCGCGACGACGTTCTTCTGATACTCACGGAACGCGGGCGTCGCCGCTTCGCGGAAACAGACCGCCTTCGCCGCGATGCAATGCATGAGCGGCCCGCCCTGCATCCCCGGGAAAGTCACTTTGTCGATCTTCTCGGCATGCTCCTGCCTGCACAATATGAAACCGCCGCGGGGACCGCGCAGGGTCTTGTGCGTGGTGCTCGTCACCACGTCGGCCAGCGGCGTGGGATTCGGATACACCCCGGCGGCGATGAGACCCGAGTAATGCGCCATGTCGACGAGCAGGTAAGCCCCCACTTCGTCGGCGATCGAGCGAAACGCCTCGAAATCGATCTTGCGTGAATACGCGGAAGCGCCGGCGATGATCATGCGCGGTTTCGCATCTTTCGCGATCGCGCGGATCTCGTCGTAGTCCAGCCGTCCGGTCTCCTTCGAGACGCCGTAGGCGCTTACGTTGAAGAAACGTCCCGAGAAATTAACCGGGTGCCCGTGTGTCAGGTGACCGCCGTGCGAAAGGTTCATGCCGAGAATCGTGTCGCCATGTTCCAGCAGCGCGAAGTAGGCGGCGATGTTCGCGCTCGATCCGGAGTGCGGCTGCACGTTCGCGTGCTCCGCGCCGTAAAGCGCCTTCACGCGATCGCGCGCGATGTTCTCGACTTCGTCCACGTACTCGCAGCCGCCGTAGTACCGCTTGCCCGGATACCCTTCGGCGTACTTGTTGTTGAGAACGGACGCCAGCGCCTCGAGCACTGCTTCACTCGCAAAGTTTTCAGACGCGATCAGTTCGATCTGATGTTCCTGGCGGTCCTGTTCCTGTCGAACCAGGCGCGCGATCTCCGGATCCGCATGCGGCAGAAACACGTGATGCCCGTGCCCGGGAGGCGCGAGACGCGTGCCGGCCTCCGGCTCCGGGTCGTCGATTTTGCGAACGCGGTTCGCGTGGCGCCCGGCTTCGAATTCCGTCGCAAGCCAGGTCTCGATGATCTCGCGAAGTTTGTCGTCGGAAAGGAATCGTCCGGGCAGAACGAGCACGTTGGCATCGTTGTGGGCGCGGGAAAGCCGCGCGGTCTCTTTGTCTTCCACGAGCGCCGCGCGGATTCCGTCCGTCCGGTTTGCGGCCATCGACATGCCGATGCCGCTCCCGCATGCAAGGACGCCGACCTCCGTCTCCCCGGTGGCCATGCTCCATGTGACGGCATGCGCGTAATCCGGGTAATCGGTCGACGCCTCGCTGTCCGTGCCCTTGTCGACCACGTCGTGGCCGAGCGACTTCAGAATCTCGACCACTTGCTTCTTCATCGGAAAGCCGGCGTGGTCGGAGCCGACCGCGATTCTCATACGGCGACCTTTGTAACGTAATGAAGCCATCCGTGGACGTCTTCCCGTTCGCCGGAGGTAATGCCGGCGAAGTGCTCCTGCAGATCTTTCGTAACAGGACCGCGCTTGCCCGATCCCACGGCATGCCGGTCGACCGACCGGATCGGCGTCACTTCAGCCGCGCTTCCCGTGAAGAAAACTTCGTCCGCCACGTACAGGAGTTCACGCGGGATGTCCTGCTCGACGACATCGTATCCCTTGTCCTTCGCGAGCTTGATGATCGAATCGCGCGTGAGGCCCGGCAGGATCGAGGACGCGAGCGGCGGGGTCATGATCTGGTCGCGCCAGACCACGAAGATGTTTTCGCCGCTTCCCTCGCAGACGTAGCCGTTCGTATTGATGAGGATGCCCTCGAC
The DNA here is from genome assembly GCA_013002425.1 of Gemmatimonadota bacterium. Taxonomy (GTDB): domain Bacteria; phylum Orphanbacterota; class Orphanbacteria; order Orphanbacterales; family Orphanbacteraceae; genus JABDJQ01. Next base: position 1,005 of record JABDJQ010000613.1, on the reverse strand, counting down.
GAACCCCGCGTCGATCGCTTCGAGTTTCGCGAGTTGCGAGTTCATGTAATTGGCCGCGCACTTCGACATGGCCGGAAGCGTATTCGGAGCGAAGCGCTGCCAGGAGGAAACCATGACATCGACACCGTCTTCGATGGCTCCCGCGCCGAGATAGGCGCCCCATCCCCAGACCGCGATCATCGTCTCGATCGGGCACGACTTCGGATTTACTCCGACGTCGCCGAACCCGCGGAAGACGAGCGGACGGACATAGCACTCGTCCATTTCGTTCGTCCGGATCGTCTCCTCGACCGCTTCGACGAGTTCCGTCACGGAATAGGACGGCGCCATCTTGTAGATCTTGGCGGAGTTCACGAGACGTTCCATGTGTTCCGTCAGGCGGAACACGGCGGACCCGTTCTTCGTTTTGTAACAGCGCATTCCTTCGAACACGCTGGACCCGTAGTGAAGAGCATGCGTCAGGACGTGCACCTGGGCCTTGTCCCAATCGACAAACTCACCGTTCATCCAGATTTTCTGGCTTTTGGTATATGGCATTGACTGCTCCTTTTTATTCGGGAAGAGCGCGACCCGTTTCCAGGTGACGCTCGATTGCAACCCAGCTCTTCGAAATCGCTTCTTCGATCACGCGGTACGTTTCACGGTACCGATCGAGGGCGCCGCCGAAAGGATCCGGGATCCCCTGCGCGTGAAGCGGATGATCACGCGGCAGAAAATCGGTCAGGAGAAACACCCGATCCGCAATTTCGGGATGGAGCGTGACCAGGGCCCTGCGATGCGTCTCTTCCATCACAAGATAGAGAGTGGCATCGAGAAGCGCACCCGCAAGTCGATCCGCCGACAGGGCGGAGAGATCGATGCCGTGTTCGGCCGCGACCGCAACGGACTGGTGCGATACCGGGGTTCCGGGGAACGCGGAAACACCGGCTGAGGAAACGAGTACGATCTCTTTCCACTTTGCGGGGAGTTGTTTCCGAAAAATGCCCTCCGCGAGAGGACTTCGAC
>JABDJQ010000609.1 GCA_013002425.1 Gemmatimonadota bacterium | reverse complement strand
CAGTATAGCGGGCACCGCGAATTTCCTGCGATGAAAACGGCAGAGGGCGCGACCGAATGAACGACCGCGCCCCCGCCTGTCACCCCCGTGGAGAGGATGAATGAAGTCTATTCGCCTCCTTCGCCAGAATCCTGCAGCACGAAGTTCACGGTACGCGCCCTGTCCGGGCGAACTTTGACCTTGTACTTCCATTCGTCTTCGAATCCGCCGGCCGATGCGACCATGTCGTAGCGTCCGGGCTTCAGCGACAGCGAGAAGCCGTCCTGCTCGGCATTCGTCATCGTTTCCGCTACGAGTACGGTGCCGCCGGGACGATACGCGCGAATCGTGGCGGCCACGGCAGGCGTTACGGTTCCGTTCAGCACGACCATCCCCATATCCCCGTCGACGAGTACTTCGTTCGGGGGGCGATTCGGGTTGTAACGGCCGCCGTTCGGCTTCTTCGAAGCGTCGATGGCATCGCTTGCAGAAACGTCGGGCGCCGTCACTTCGTTTCCGCAGCCGGCGCCGGTCAGAAGAAGTGCGCACGACAGGATCGCGACAGCGAATGTGAGTGGGCGTACCATGGGAAACCTCCAGGCGGTCCGCGTCCCCGCGTGACCAGTTCGAGCAATTGAGGGCTTGATCCTCGCTCACTGGAAGTGCAATCGGCATGCCGGAAAACGCGACGCGCGCAGAGGGGCCAATCAAATCAATCGTAGTAAATTCGGAAGAACGGAATGTGATTCGTGCGTGAAGGGGAACAGAAGCTTGCGCATGCGCCGGACAATCAGCGCAACGGTTGCACTTCCGATTGACACGCGTACAGCAGCATGGTAAATTTCTCAGTGAACCCTACAGGGATCGACATGCTTGTAGTTACTTTGAACCAACAGTTCAATTACGGGAGCTCGCGCGCAAGCGCAACTTCAATCGGGTAGACCGGTACTCGCAAGTTCGAGTGGTTCGAGCCGAATGAGAGGGCACCCCCCTGGATTACCGGGGCTTAAAGTAACGCACGCACCGATCCTTGATGGGGTTCGCTTTTTTTTGCCCGGAAACGGGCGTCCGGATCAGGAGTCGAGTTTCCAGTCGGGCGCTTCGTCGGGTGCGAGATCCGTCAGTTCGCCGAGCGCCGCTTCGAAAGCGGTCCGATTGGTTTCGGTCGGGTCCTTCTGGTACGCGAGGAACGCGTCGAGAAGTTTGTCCCTCGATACGCGCAACGTTTCGTTCGCCCCCACTTCGTCCATCTCACGGTACAACTGTCCCATCTGATGCTCGCCGAGCGTTTCGACGAGATTCAGAAACTCCACACGCATGAACGACAGGACTTCGCGGTACGTTTCGAAGCCGTAGGCGAGCTTCGCGAGTACGGTCGAAAGCGCCCGGTACCGCTCGGGAATTCGCTCCGTATACGTGCACGCCATACGGTAATACGACTTGCCGCGCTCGACGCTGTTCCGGATCTTCTCGTCTCCTCCCTCGAGTTCCTGCGGGAACTGAAAGAGGCCGGTGCTGAGCAGGAGAAAGTCCGCGTTGGCGCGATAGATCTGATACTTCGTATGATAGCTGGAGGCCCGGTCGAGGATTTCGGGCAGATCGGTTTCGTAGTCCACGACGTAAGCGGCGGCTTCCTCGTGAAAGCGATTGCTCACCATCGAGTTCAGCAGCAGCGTGACGTAGACGTTCACGTCTTCATCGAAGAATTCCCGATTGGACTCGTTGGCCGTCGCGATGCGTGACTGCAGCAGCGTGTCCAGCAGGTATGCGAACGACGGTTCGCCTTCCTGCGACCGGAGGAGTCGGTCAGTGTAGCGGTCGAATGCCAAGAGAGCCCTCCTTCGATGTTGTCCCCACCCGAGGAATCATGCAGTTCTCGTGCCAGGGGCCGAATCTTTCGCGCCTCGTGCAGGAAGCGCCGTCGATCGTGCTCGTTTGCATTCTTTTCCATGATATTCCGAACTGCAACAGAAAGTTCCCATCGGAAGGCAGTGCAGATTGCGACGGGAGAAGGCGGGGAGCGCGAGTCGCGAGCATGAGGCCGTGCGGGCGCGCCGGGCAGAAAAACGGGGGTCCTTCGCGTGGAAGAACCCCCGTACAAGTCATGATTCGATCGCGGATCGCTTAGCGACGACGGCCGCCTCCGCCCGATCGTGCGTTGCGTGATCCCCGACCGTTGCGCGAACCTCCGCCCGAGCGGCGACCGTTCTGCGACCGGCCCTGCGAGTTCCCGCGCGGCGTGTGGTGAAGCCTCGGCTTCTCTTCCGCCTCGGGCTTGAAACCTGCGATCTGCCTGCGCTGAATCGGAGCTCCGAGCATGCGTTCGGTCGCGCGCACCCAGGCGCGGTCGGAGTTCGTGACGAACGTGCACGCGATCCCGTCACATTCCGCGCGGCCCGTGCGACCGATGCGATGCGTGTACGCTTCCGGCGTGCCCGGCACGTCGTAGTTGATCACGTGCGAGACGTTGCTTACGTCGATGCCGCGCGCGGCGATGTCGGTTGCCACGAGAATGTCGTAGCGACCTTCGCGGAACCCGCGCATGGCGCGATCGCGCTGCCCCTGCGACATGTTCCCCTGAAGACCGACGGCGCGGTGCCCCGCCTTGCCTAGCTGCTCGGCGAGCCTGCGGGCGCGATGCTTCGTTCGCGTGAACACGATGGCCGAACTGCAGTCGTCACGCTTCAGCATCTTGTCGAGCAGAGCGCGCTTGTGCCCTTCCGCCACGAGATAAAGAGCGTGATCGATGGTCGAAGCCGGCGTCGAGCCTTCTGCCAGATCGACGACGTGCGGGTTGGCGAGCAGATTGTCGGCAAGATGCCGGATCTCGCGCGGCATCGTCGCGGAAAAGAGCAGATTCTGACGCTTCGCGGGAAGCGCGGCCAGGATCTTACGAATGTCGGGCAGAAAGCCCATGTCGAACATGTGATCGGCTTCGTCGAGCACGAGCGTTTCGATCTGGCTCAGGTTGAGGAGCCCCTGCTGAAGCAGGTCGAGCACGCGGCCCGGGCATCCCACGACGACCTGCGGTCCTCTGCGGAGCGCGATCACCTGGCCGCGGATCGAGACGCCGCCGTACACGGTGACCGTTTTCAGGCGGGTGTAAGCGGAAAGAGTGCGTGTTTCGGCCGCGATCTGCGTGGCGAGTTCGCGGGTGGGGGCGAGAACGAGGGCGCGCGGGCCCTTTCGCCCTTCCCGCTGGAGCCGGTCGAGCAGCGGCAGCGCGAACGCCGCCGTCTTCCCGGTGCCGGTCTGGGCGAGGCCCAGCACGTCACGGCCCTGCATACCGGCCGGAATGGTTTCGTCCTGGATCGGACGGGGGGTCTCGAAACCCGCCGCGCTGATACCGCGCATGAGAGTTTCGTGGAGTCCGAACCGGTCGAAACCGCTCGGCGCCTTGGTTGCTGAATTGGACATAAAAATCTAAGTCTCCGTCGTACGCATACAGATATACCTGTACGGCACGGCCGTAAGTTTCCGACCCATACAACAGTGAAGGGCAAGAGGGATTCGGTGGCGGCGCGACCTCGGTAGGATGAATGAGGTCCTGTTGTTCGCCGCGTGTCGGGCTGAAGCCCGAATACAAGCAAGACGATAGCTCGTTTATCAGATAAGTGCAAGCTTTGTCTGAGTTTCGGCAGACTGCCCGGATTCAGGAGTCTTTTCGTCCGTGGGGCGCGCGGGATGCTCGAGTACGCCCTGTCACCTCGCCAGGATTACTTTGCGGGTGCTGCTCTCGCCCCCGCCCGTGAGATTCACGAAGTAGATCCCGGCGGGGGCTTTTCGTCCCGCGTTGTCGCGGCCGTCCCAGAACGCGCGCGCGCTTCCCGACTGCACGACCGATGACTGGAGAGCGCGGACGAGCCGGCCCCGGACATCGTAAACGGCCAGCGCGGAGTTCGCCCCGGCGCCGGGACGATACAGGACTTCCGTGGCCGACCGGAACGGGTTCGGCATCGTGGAGGCGATTCCGAACGAGGTCGACGCATTCGCGGGGCGTCCCGTGGCGCTCGCCACGCCCACGGCTTCCGGCTTCGGATGCGCGTAGAGCCAGTCGATGACCTTGCGGCTGTAGGTTCCTGCCAGAAGCGGAGAGTGCCCGGCTCCGGGGATCGACCAGAGTTCCGAGACGCGCCCCTGATCGCAGTCGGATTGATACTGAATGACGATCGTTTCGGGGCCGGCCGTTTCAATCGTGATGTTGATCGTGATCGCCAACGTTTCCGGCGTCACCGAGCAGCCGTTGAACGCGGCCCACTGCTCGACCGACTCCACCGCGCCGGGATACGGGGTGCCGACCAGGTTTCCGCCGTTATAGAGAATCGTGCCGTCCGACGTGCCGTGAATCTGCAGCACGCTTACGGGCTCCGCGGCGCTGCAGTCGAGCGGATCGTCCCACGTGGCGCCGGCGAAGCTCGCAATGGCCGCGACGCGATCGGAATGGTCGCACGCCATGCGGTACGACATGAAGCCGCCGTTCGAATGCCCCGTGAAATAGATCCGGTTCCGGTCGACGTTGAAGTGGGCTTCGATCGAGTCGAGGAGGTCGCTCAGATAGCCGGAGTCGTCGACCGGCGACGGGGTGAAGTTGCAGCAGGCGTCGGTCGCGTCCCAGAATCGGTTGCCGCCGAACAGCGTCCCGTTCGGTGTCGCGTAGAGAAACCCGTACTCGTCCTGATGCTTTTCGAACTGCATGTACGACTCGACGCCGGGCCCCGTGTTCCCGAAGCCGTGGAGCAGTATGATGACGGGAGCCGGAACGAGCGGGTCGTAACCGGCGGGCTCCTGGATCGTGATCGGTCCCCGGCCGAGGTTGACGTCGATATCGGCGATCGCGGGCTGAATGAAGATGAATACGGCAATGAGCGATACCAGAGTGCGCACGCGTCGCCTCCTTGTTCGTCGGCGGAGTTGTGTAATGTCGAGGGGGCGATTCCAGTCACTATATCACAGCGACGAATCCCGCCCGGCTGGCGACCCCGATTCTCTACTGTTATAGTTCCGCCAGGAACAGTCGGCCGGCACGGGGACACCGTGGACGGGCCGAACACCGCTGGCAGAGGGGGATGGCGATGGCGATGCTGAAGGCGGGTTTTCTGCAGTTCGATCCCGTACTGGGCGACGTGGCGGGCAATATCGCGCAGGTCGACGCGCTGCTCGATGACGCGACGGCCGACGCTCCCGACCTACTCGTGCTTCCCGAACTCGCGCTCACGGGTTATCTGCTGAAGGACCGGGCGCAGGTGATGGAGCTTGCCGACACGCGCGATCGGGGCGCGCAGGTCGAAGCGTTGCAGCGATGGGCGCAATCGACCGGGTCCGTCATCGTGGCCGGATTTCCCGAACGCGAGGGGAACCGTGTTTTCAACGCGTCGATCCTCGTTACTCCTGAAGGCGACCGCCACGTATATCGCAAGGCGCACCTCTTTCTGAACGAGAAGGATCTTTTCGACCCGGGCGATACGCCGCTCGAACCGGTCGACGTGAACGGCGTGCGGTTCGGCATGATGATCTGTTTCGACTGGTACTTCCCGGAGACGGCCCGCGTCCTTGCCCTTTGCGGCGCCGATGTGATCTGCCATCCGAGCAACCTCGTGCTCTCGCACTGTCCCGATGCCATGCGGACGCGCTGTCTCGAGAACCGCGTTTTCGCGGTGACCGCGAACCGGTGCGGGCGCGACGTGGCCCCCGGCGGAAAGGAACTCCGGTTTACGGGGACGAGCCAGATCACGGGGCCGGGAGGAGAGATCCTGCTGCGCGCGGGAGAGGAAGAGAGCGTGCTCGGTGTGGTATCGATCGACCCGGCTGCCGCGCGCGACAAGTGGATCACGCCCAGAAACAGTATGACTGAAGATCGCCGCGCGGACCTCTACGGCCCGCTCGTCTGAAGGCTCCAGCCCGAGGGCCCCCGCTATCCTCTCGTATCCTGCAGAACGGATCCGGCGGGCGCTTTCGTTTCGCCCGACGCGGTGCTCGAACCTTCGGTCAGAGGCTCGTCTTCTTCGATATGCGTCCGCATGATCTTCGACAGCGACTCCATGAGATCGTTCTCGTCGCGCGCGACGCCGAGCGTTCCGCGGAAGGCCACGGACATGTTCCCCGTCTCTTCCGAAATCACGACGACGACCGCGTCCGTCTCTTCGGTCATTCCGATCGCGGCCCGATGGCGCGTTCCGTACTGGATGTCCGGCCCGCGCACCTGCGACAGCGGCAGAATGCAGCCCGCCGCAATCAGCGTTTCGTCGCGCACGATAACGGCGCCGTCATGAAGAGGTGAATAATTCGTGAAGATCGTGACGATGAGTTCGGCTGTCACTTTCGCGTCGATACGATGGCCGGTCTCCGTGATGTTGCGAAGCGAGGCGT
>JABDJQ010000544.1 GCA_013002425.1 Gemmatimonadota bacterium | reverse complement strand
CCCATCGCTTCGATCGCTTCCGTCGCGCGGATCCCGACTTCGGGTTCGTACCCGTGCAGGAAACAATCGTCGAACAACACGACGCGCTCGCGCGGCGTTCTGTCTCCGGCGCGCCGGCGTACTCCCGTATCCGGAGACCGCGTGTCGAACCATTGCGCGAACGAACGGGCGGCGGGGCGGGGGAGACGGCGCCCGGGGTGCATCCCGAAGACGCGCTTCGCGATCGATTCCGTGAACGGGTTCATGAGCAGCCCCCGCGCCCAGTGCCCCGCCAGCGATCGGTTTCGGATCGGCGCGTCGGCCAGCATCTTCTTCCGCCAGCCGAGCCCGCCCGCGAGATCGAGCTGGTGCAGGTACTCGGATTTCAGCTTCGCGAGATCGACGTTGCTCGGGCATTCCGATTTGCACGCCTTGCACGAAAGACAGAGGTCGAGCGCGTTCTGCAGATCCCGGTTCGCGAGGCCGCCGGGAATGCGTCCCGTGAGCGCGAGTCGAAGCGCGTTCGCTCGTCCCCGCGTCGAGTGTTCCTCGTCGCGCGTGGCGCGGTACGAAGGGCACATCGTCCCGCCGATCGTCTTCCGGCACGCGCCGACGCCCGTACACATTTCGATCGCGCCTAGAAACGTGCGGTCTTCGCGGTAATCGAACGCTTCGTCCAGCGGGGCGGCCTTGTACTCGGCGCCGAAGCGCAGGTGATCTTCGATCGGGCCGGCGTCGACGATCTTGCCGGGGTTCATGATCCCCGCCGGGTCGAACAACGTCTTCACTTCGCGAAGCGTTTCGTAAATGCGGTCGCCGAAGAACTCCCGGAGCCACGGACTGCGTGCGAGTCCGTCGCCATGCTCGCCCGACCACGATCCGCCGTACTGTTTGACGAGCGCGAACGTGCGGTCGGCGATGCGTTTCATCCGATCGATGTCCTGCTGCCGCTTGAGATCGAGAATGGGGCGCACGTGCAGAAGTCCCACGCTCGCGTGCGCGTAGAGCGCCACTTTCGTTTCGTTCTCTTCGCAGATCGCGAGCACCTGCTCGATGTACTCCGGAAGAACCGCGACGGGAACGGCCGCGTCTTCGATGAACGGAATCGGTTTCTTGTCGCCCTTGATGCCGAGCATGAGGCCGAGTCCGTGTTTGCGCACTTCCCAGACGCGCGACATGGCGCCGGCGTCGAGCCGGATCGGGCACGACGTGGCGATGCCCTGCGTGATGAGTTCCTTCGCGAGGGCTCGCGCGCGCTCTTCCGCGTCTTCGGCCGAACTGCCGAAGAACTCGACGATGAGCGCGGCCGGCGGACTGCCGTCGAGAAAGTCGACAAGCGGCGCGGTGGTCAGGTTCTCGTGAGCGAGGCGAATCACGACCTCGTCGAGAATCTCGACACATGACGGTTCGTGCCGGAGAATGCCTTCGACCGCCCGAATCGCATCCATCAGCGAGCGAAACTGCGGAACGCACATCGACGGGAAGCGCGGCACCGGTTCGAGATTGATTTCGGCTTCGAGTAGCAGGCCGAGCGTGCCTTCGCTTCCGACGAAGATCTTCGCGGGATTCCAGTCGCCCGGATCGAGCAGTTCGTCGAGATTGTATCCCTGCACCCGCCGCATCACTTTCGGGAAGCGGGCCTCGATCTCGTCGCGGTCGCGTTCCACGATGCGCTTCAGAGCGCCGAGCAGTTCCGCGCGCCTGTCGCCGCCGGGCGCGCCGTCGCCCAGGCCGTCATACTCTGCCCGCGTAATGCGATGCAGATCGAGCACCGCGCCGTCTGAGAGCGCGATCTTCGTCCCGAGCACGTGATCGACGGTCTTGCCGAAGACGATGCTCCGGGTGCCGGCGCTGTTGTTTCCGATCATGCCGCCGATGTTCGCGCGGTTTCCGGTGGCCGGGTCGGGCGCGAAGTGAAGCCCGTACGGCGCGAGCGCGAGGTTCAGTTCGTCACGCACGAGGCCGGGCTGGACGCGCGCCGTTCGCCGTTCGGGGTCGATGCTGAGAACGCGGTTCAGATGCTTGCTGAAATCGATCACGATGCCGTCGCCCGTGGTCTGGCCGGCCAGCGAGGTGCCTCCTCCGCGCGGAATGACGGGGACGTTTTCGTTGCGCGCGATCGTGAGGATGCGGAGCACGTCTGCAATACCGGCGGGGACCGCGACGGCGCGGGGGAAGATCTCGTAATTGCTGGCGTCGGTAGCGTAAATACCCCGGCTTACGACGTCCGTCAGGATCTCGCCCTGGATCTCTTTTCGGAGAATCGTCGCCAGATCCCTCATGAGGCGGATTCTAGCAGATTCGGAGAGATGACTTATCCTTTTGACAGGCATGGTACCCGTTGCTAGCATCTCATGTTGGGCCTGAATCCAGGATGGGTGAACACCTCATGAGTGGGCAGCTTGCGCGATTGATCAGCAGGGACTCGATCCTCTATCCCCTTGTCGGAGATACGAAGGATGACCTGCTCGCAACATTGACAGATTTTCTGGCGAAGCGGTATGCGCTCGAAACGGATACCGATCGGATCCTCGGGCGCGTGCTGAAGCGCGAGGCGCAGTTCTCGACCGGCATCGGCCGCGGAATCGCGATTCCGCACGCCGAGATCGGAGAGGTCAGAGAGCCGCGTCTCGTCGTCGGTTTCCACCCCGGAGGCGCCGACTTCGACTCGGTCGACGACGAACCGGTATTCCTCGTGTTTCTCCTCGTTTTTTCGCCGGAGAACAGCGAAGATCGCCTGGCGATTCTGAGCGAAATCTCCCAGTTGCTACGCAACTTCGCCCTTCTGGAAGAACTGCGCGACGCGAAGAACGCGGATGAACTGGTCAAGATCCTAACGGAGAAGTGAGAACACTGTGCGCTACCCCATGGAACCATTCAAGATCAAGGTCGTCGAAACGATCCCGCAGACCTCGAGACGCGAACGCCGCCAGATACTCGAGGAGGCGGGCTACAATCTCTTCGCCATTCCCGCCGATCGCGTCACGATCGACCTGCTGACGGATTCCGGAACGGCCGCGATGAGCGATCGTCAGTGGGCCGGGATCATGCTCGGCGACGAGTCGTACGCGGGCAGCAAGAACTACTACCATTTCGAGGAGACCGTCCGCGAGATCTTCGGCTACAAGTACGTGATCCCGACTCATCAGGGGCGCGTGGCCGAGAACCTGCTGTTCAGCGTTCTCGTGAAGAAGGGGACCGCGGTCCCGAACAACATCCATTTCGATACGACCCGCGCGAACGTCGAGTTCAACGACGGCCTCGCGCTCGACTGCGTAATCGACGCCGGTCTCGACCCGAACGCCGACCTGCCGTTCAAGGGGAACATGGACCTGAAGAAGCTCGAAGGCGTCATTCGCCAGACGGGCGCTTCGAACATCCCGCTCTGCCTCATGACGATTACGAACAACTCGGGCGGCGGCCAGCCCGTTTCGATGGAGAATATCCGCAAGACACGCAAGCTCCTGGATCAGTACGGTATTCCGCTCTACTTCGACGCGTGCCGTTTCGCGGAGAACAGCTTCTTCATCAAGGAGCGGGAAACGGACTATCGCGAGCGTTCGATCCTCTCGATCGCGCGCGAGATCTTTTCGTATGGCGACGGGTGCACGATGAGCGCGAAGAAAGACGGCCTCGTCAACATGGGCGGTTTTCTCTGCACGAACGATCGCGAACTTTCGCAAAGCATCACGAACCTGCTCATCCTGCATGAAGGCTTCCCGACTTACGGCGGCCTCGCCGGCCGCGATCTCGAGGCGATGGCCGTGGGTCTTCGCGAAGTACTCGACGAAAACTATCTATCGTTCCGTATCCGTCAGGTGCAGTCGCTCGGCGACATGCTGCACAAACGCGGCGTGCCGATTCTGCGACCGACGGGAGGACACGCGATTTACGTGAACGCCGGCGCGTTTCTGCCGCACATTCCGCGGGAAGCGTTCCCGGCGCAGGCGCTGGCGTGCGCATTCTATGAAGAAGGGGGCGTGCGCGGCGTCGAAATCGGAAGCCTGATGTTCGGGGGCAACGACAAGACGACGGGCGAAGCAAAACATCCCGAACTCGAAATGGTCCGTCTCGCCGTGCCGCGGCGGGTATACACCACGCGCCACATGCAGTACGTGGCGGAAACGATCGCGGCCGTCTACGAAAGAAGAGAGTCGATCCAGGGACTGGAAATCGTGTACGAAGCTCCGGTGCTTCGGCACTTTACCGCGCGGCTCCGTCCGCTGGAGGAACAGAATGCCAAAGTTCGCAATTAAGATAGCGGTCACGTTCGTCGTGCTCGCGGGGATGCAGTGCGCCACGCTCTCGCAGGTGAACCTGCTCTCGACGCAGGAAGAGGTGGAACTCGGCCGCCAGTTCTCGCAGGAGATCGAAGCCGAACTCACGATGTACGACGACCCGGTCGTAAACGCGTACATCGACAGCCTCGGCCAGCTTCTCGTCGCCCATTCCGAGCGAACCGACATCGAATATCACATCAAGGTGGTAGACACGGACGAAGTGAACGCGTTCGCGATTCCCGGCGGATGGCTCTACGTGAACCGCGGGCTCATTTCCGTGGCCGAGTCGGAGTCGGAACTGACGGCCGTGATGGGGCACGAGATCGGACACATCGTCGGGCGTCACAGCGCGCGGCAGATTTCGGGGCAGTACGGGCTTTCGATCATCGCCCAGGTCGCGCTCGGGCAGGATCCGGGCATGCTTCGCCAGATGGTAACGGGCCTTCTCGCGCAGGGCGCCATGATGAAATACAGCCGCGACATGGAGCGCGAGGCGGACAGGTACGGGATCGAAGAGAACTACAGGGCCGGGATCGACCCGAGCGGCATGCAGGAGTTCTTCAAGAAGCTGCGCGCGCTCGAAGGGGGCGGCGGGACATCGGATATCGAGAAGTTCTTTTCGACCCATCCGCCTACGCAGGAGCGGATCGACGATTCCGCTCGCATGGTCGCTTCTCTCCCGAAGAAGCCGAATCTGACGGTCGACACTCCCCGGTTTCAGCAGATCAAAAACCGGCTCCCGGCGCGGGCATCAGGCTCCTGAGACAAGCGACAGGCACGCTGATGCGCCGCCCGGAACTGAGTGCGCCGATGCGGTGTAAACTCGAAATCACTGCGCACCGCACTACGCCGTTCGAAAACGGGTCGGCCTTGCATCCGGCTTTATCAGGCATCAATAAGGAGATAGAGTGGTGAGGATTCGCCTCGCATGGATCATATTTCTCTGCTTTCCCGCTCTGTTGTCATTCGCGACGGATGCGGGGGCGCAGGCGAGCCCGTTCTCGGTCAGCCTCGAAGCGGCGCGTCCGAACACGGAGGGTGTGGCGACCCTTCGCGCCACGGTCGAAGTGCCTTCCGGCCACTATCTCTATCAGCACGGCATGGACTTCTTCCTTGTCGACACCCTCGATATCATGCTCGAGGAAGTGAACTGGCCGCCCGGCAAGGTCAAGTTCGACAAGTTCCTCGATGCGAAAACGGAGATTCACGAAAAGTCCCCGACCGTGGAAGTTCTCGTGACCGTGCAGGAAGGCGCTTCGCTTCCCGACAGCGCCCGCGCCTACGTGCTGTTCCAGGGATGCACGGACGAATTCTGCTATTTCCCCGAGGAAGTGTACGTTGCGGCGGCCTGGTCCGACGAACTCGCGTCGGGCGGCGGCACGGCGAGTTCCGCCGGCGCGAACTCCGGGGCCGCTGATGGCGGCGCGGCCGCGGCAGGAGTCGCAGCAGGCGCAGGAGCCGCAGCAGGCGCTGCGGGCGAAACCGGCGGCGCCGCCGGCTTCGACGTCGCGGCGAAAATCGCTTCGCAGGGGCTCTTCGTAACGTACATTGCGGTGTTCCTGTCCGGCATTCTGCTTTCGTTCACTCCGTGCGTGTTTCCGATGATTCCGATCACGCTCTCCGTAATCGGTGCGCGCGGGGAGAAATCGCCGCTCAAGGGATTCATGCTCTCGCTCGTCTACGTGTTCGGCATGGCGCTTACATACGCCGTGCTCGGCCTCGTTGCCGCAAGCACGGGAGCGCTCTTCGGTTCGCTCTTTCAGAGTCCCGTATTCGTCTTCAGCATAATCACGATCTTCGTCGTGCTGGCGCTCGGCATGTTCGGTCTCTACGAGCTCCAGGTTCCCTCTTCCGTCGCCGTGCGTCTGCAGGGTGTCGGCGGCAGCGGCGGATTCGTCGGTATTTTCCTGATGGGAATCGTCGCGGGCCTCGTGGCATCGCCGTGCGTCGGCCCGGTGCTGGTCGGTCTGCTCGTCTATATCGCGCAGACTGGCAACGGACTGCTCGGATTCACGCTTCTCTTCACCCTCGCGTTCGGGATCGGCGTCATCTTTCTCGCGCTCGGCACGTTTTCGGGGCTGCTCACGGCGCTTCCCGGCGCCGGTACATGGATGGAAGGCGTCAAGCAGTTCTTCGGATACCTGCTTCTCGGAGTGGCCCTTTACTATGCGCGACCGTTCCTTCCCGAAGAGGCGTTCTGGTGCGGCACCGGAGCGCTCATGCTTCTCATGGCGAGCACGCTCTTCGGCCTCTTCGATCCGCTGCACGAGCACGCGCACACCACGCATCGCATTCGAAAAGCGATCGGCGTTCTTGTCGGCTCGACGGGGGTGCTGTTCTTCCTCGCGCCGCTTGCGGGGCTCTTCTTCACGTTTCCCGCCGCGGTTTCCGGCGAAGCGGGCTCCGCGGGCGAGTCGATCGTCTGGATCGACGATTACGACGCGGGATATGAAATGGCGCGGTCGAACGGGATGCCGATGATGATCGACTTCACCGCGGAGTGGTGCGCGGCGTGCAAGGAACTCGAGCACTACACGTATACCGCGCCGGTCGTCGTGAAGGAGGCGGAGCGGTTCGTGTCGATTCAGGTAGACTGCACGCGGTCTACGCCGAACGTCGATCGCTTGAAGGAGAAGTATTCGGTGTACGGCCTGCCCACTATTATATGGATCGATTCGAAGGGCGATGTGATCGAGGAGCTGACCGTTACCGGGTTCGTGGAAGCCGATCCGTATGCCGAGATCATGCGCGCCGTAAACTGACCGTCACCGCTTTCTCCCGCCGCCGTCCGGTTCCTGTCTTACCAGCACTCCTACTTCCGTATCCGTAAAGAGCGAAGGGAATCGCGTCGATGTGGCGCGCACCACAATGCGTCCCGTGCCTGCGCGAGCCGGTTCGAAAACCCCGGTCGCCGGATCGAACGTGCCGAGGTCGGAGGGAAGAACGGTGCCTTCGAAGCGAACTTCGTCGAGCGGAACCGAAACACCGCTCGTCGTGGTGACGACGGGGCGAAGTACGACAGGTTTTCCGATCGTCGTGACGATACTGCGCGGATGGATCGCGAGCACTATGTGTTCGTCGATCACGCGAATTTCGACCGGCGCCGAGCCCACGATCACGCGCCCGTTGGGGAGTGTGACGCGCGCTTCCACGCGAACCGCCACGCTCCGGTCCGGCGCGTTCCCGTCCTGCGGGCCGGCCCACGAAAGCCACGTTCTCGGCCCGAATCGCGGCTGCACGTCGAACATGCCCTCGGGCGCCACGCGCCACTCCGCCGGCAGTTCGGATGTCGTGCTCGCGTTTTCCGCCAGAAGGCGAAAACGAACGGGTTGCGGGGAGAACTCGCCGAGTGGGGAGATGACCGCACGAAACGCGGGCGGGTCGATTTCGATACGGACGGGAAGATCCGACGAGCCGATCACGACGCGCGCGTGGAGTTCGTGCACGCGATCGCCTGCCGGCAACCTGGCGACGATCGTCCCTTCCTGACGGTAGAGTTCGTCGAACGCGAGGGCCGTCTGCGGATGCGCGCGAAAGACGCCGTCGGGTGTAATGATGCCGATGCGTGGAGGAACGACCGACCAGATGACGCCGGCGCCGGGAGAAATGCCGGGGATCGTGAAGCGTACCTCTTCGCCGACCGGAACGGTGGCTACCGGCGGCACGACGCGGAGGTCCGCGCCGATCACGTCGCCCTCAGCCGCCTGAACGCGAACCGACGCGGCGACGCGCCCCGCGGGATCGCCCTCGAGAAACGCGAACACGCGGCCTTCGCCCGTGCGATTGCCTGCCCGAAAGCGGCCTTGCCGGGTGATGCGCCCGAGCCCGGGCGGGTCGACGGCCCATCGGTACGACTGCCCGTTCGACCGCTCCGAGCCGGCGAGCGCGAAGTCGATCTCCTCACCCGGGTGAAGCGTCGCGGCTCCCGGCAGAATCGCGACGGGAGCGACGGCGCCGTTCGATGAAACGACAACGACCGCGTGCCCGATGCGACGTTCTTGGCCGTCATCCCACAGCACGCGAACGATCCCCCTGCCCGGCGTCTTTCCGGCGATGAACGCCCCCGTGCCGTCCACGTATCCGAGGCGCGGGGGAATGACCTCCCAGCGGGTCTCGCCGCCCGGCGCCGTTCCCGTCTCGAACTGAAGAGCCTCGCCCGTCATGACCTCCGCGCGCGGAGGATGCACGGGAATGCGCGCGCCGGCGGGCACGTCGACGGCGGCGAGCAGCGATACCAACGCCACGAGCGCGATGGCCGGCGCGATGCGCGCTCCTGCCGCGCTTTGCCCGTCGAGTTGCCGATTCCGTTGCCGATTCCGTTGCCGATTCCGTTGCCGATTCTTCATGACACTCCCCGTCATCAATTTACATCAAAAGCGATAGCCCAGTACCCACGACACCAGGTCCTGCGAGTACGATTCGTCCGCCGCGGGGTCTTCTTCGCGCACCCTTTCGTACTCGGCGCGCGTTTCCCACGGGCCGAGCCGCACGGATATCTCGGCGTTCGTGGTCCAGCGGTCCTGGTCCGAGAGTTCGCTCGTCGTGGCGGCGTCTCCGGTCGGGCTTTCATCGAGAGGGTCGATCCCCTCGGTCTTCGTACGCGAGAACCGCCTGCCCGCTTCCCACATGAAGTGTTTGCGTACCGTGCCCTGCAACGTTCCGGAAAGGGACCACGACTCGCTGTCGGATGAAGACTTCGTGCGCGAAACAGAAGTGTTCAGCGACGCGCGCACGTCTCCTTTCTGCGCGTAAAGTCCCCCGGCGCCGTACCGGCTCACGTACGCGTCCGACACGTACGGGATTTCGTAGTAGCGGCCGAGCCCGTAGAGATTCCACGCCAGTTTCCACGCGTTCCATACGGCGTCGGCGCGCCCGTAAATCTGCACGATCCCCGCTCCGTCCCTGATCTCCTGCGCCGACTCCCGGTCGCGGTAGATCTCGGCCTTGAACGACGGGCGGAACCATCCCGCAATTCGAAATGACGCGTCGACCAGAAAGCCGTACTCGCCGCCGTCGAGCGTGGGGTTGCCGAGGGAGTAATACCCGGGATCGTACGAGTGAAACTCGAGGTCGAGATTGCGGTCGATTCCATCGAGAAGAGTGAGCACCGCGCGCCCGCCTCCGGCTTCGGTCGTGTCGTTCCCGGTGGTATACGAACGACCGGCTTCGAGATCGAGGCGGATGCGACCGCGAATCGGAATCCCGATCGAGAGAGTGGTCACGAGGTTTTCGAGCGGATCGAGAAAACGCAGCGATTCGGGAACGGACGCCTCGTTCTCCCATCCGTACGAAGTGTTCAGGGCGGCGATCCAGCGTGAACGGCGAAACTCGAGGCGGTTTCCGGCGACGTACTGAGCGAAGATGCCGAAGCCCCCGGTCGTGTCGGCCGGCACCGTGCGCGCCGCGAAAAGATGATTCGACCAGTCGCCCGCTTCGAACCGGACGCGGCCTCCGTCTCCCGAAAGCCAGGCTGCCGTGAGTTCGCTCAGACTCGGAAAGATGTCGCCCCCTTCGAGTTCCCATCGATCCGTGCGAACCCGCGCGGTCGCGCGCACTTCGCTGTCGTAGATCGGATCGCGCGAGGCGGAGAGCGAAACCGTGCCGCCCGACCAGTCGCCATAGGCGTACGCGTCGAAACGGACTGACGATGTTTCGTCGAACGGAAGAAACGGATCCCCCTCGACGTCACGATCGGCGACGTACGCCCAGCCGGCTTCCACGCGTCCGCGGAGCGACAACGGAGAACGCGCCGGCGCATCGTCCGGGTCGCCCGCGCGAAAACTCCACTGCCTCTGATCGACCACGGCCCCGGCTTCGAGCACCTCGACCGAAACATGATGCCGCCCCTCCGCGAGCGGAGTCGCGAGCGTGACCAGCACGTAGTCGGGCGTACGATCGAACGCGTCCGCCCGGGCCGCGGGATCGATCGCTTTTCCGTCGATCCGGACGGCGAGGCTTTCGCCGTCAGCAAGCGGAGGGTCGAAGAGAACGGAGATCATCGTGCCGGCGACGGGGGGAACGGTGCCGTTCGGCTCGGGCGTCAGAACGACGAGCCGGCTCGCGCCGGGCGCTCCGGCCACGGAAATCCAATGCGGATTCGAAGCCGGACCGCGCGCGGGGGAAGTGTACTCCTCGCCCGACTCCGTCCGCACGAGCAGGTAGTACGCGAAGCCGGGAGCCTGCGCCGTCTCCCCCGGAAGCGTGACCCGGAACAGGCCGCCCCGCTGCTCGAGCGGGACCGCGCGGAACGAACGTTCGCCCGCCGCGCGAAGATACAGGTCGGCGCCCACCGCCGCTTCGTCGCTTTCGAACTGGAGCACGATCTCGACGGGACGGCCCGCGGGAGCGTTCTCGATC
>JABDJQ010000523.1 GCA_013002425.1 Gemmatimonadota bacterium | reverse complement strand
CGTGTCGCCGTCGCCGTTCCCGTTGTCCGCGGGATTGTCGTCGTCGCCGCAGCCCGTGAGCAGCGCCGGAAGCGCGAAGGCGAGTGCAAAGAACGTAGTCGTGAGCAGGCGATAGAATCGAGAGTGCATAGGGGGCGTCCTTTTCCCGAACTGAATAGTGATCCACACGAACGAGGTTTCTTGAAGCGTAACACATCCGGGGCGGAACGGCACCGGGCACGGGGCGGCACGACACCGGGCCATGCCGCCCCCGCTCCGCTAGTTGATCCGGGCCCGATCCTCCTGCTTCACGACGACCCAGAGGCCGGCGGAATCGCGGTCGTCGGCCGCCACGAACTTCTGCTCGGAGTCGATCAGCAGATTCAGGATGCCAGTGCCGTCCGACTGGCCGGGATCGTTTAACACGACCGTCATGTCGATGATCGCGAAGACGTCGATCCAGTTCTCGTCGTCGGGCTGATCCGTGTCGAACGACGGCGTCTTGCTCCCGACGTTTACATTGAGCGTGATCGACTCGACGGACTGGCCGGCGAGGTTCGGCGTTCCCCGGAACATCCTGCCGCCGATCCGAAGCTCCTCGAACTTGTCCCAGAAGAGCTCCTGCACGGGCTCGTCAGGATCGTCAGGGAGTTTCTGGAACGAATAGCGCTCGTCCAGCATCTCTTCGTAGCCGGCGCTGTCCGTAGTGGAATAGACGTGGGGAAGGTAGACCGCGATCAGGCTGTCGACGGTGCCGCGGCCGATATCGACCGGGTCTTCCGTGCGCTCTCCGGTACATTCCGGCGTCGTGCAGGGAACCGTCCCGCACCCGAATACCCCGATCGCGATCCAGACCGCGACTGGCGTTGCCAGCAGAACCGGCCTCATCAACGGAACCAGGAAGTCGTTTCTTCGTGCGGCGTTTTTCATGTTGCCACCTCCAGCAGGTTTGATGTGAACGAGACGGTAGCTCCCTCAAACCGGTAGCAATCTCTCGTTCTTCCAACCTCCTGGAATGCCGGTGGCCGCAATCAATCGTGGCGGCAACAAGAAAAGGGAGCCTCCCGGGCGGGAAGCTCCCTCATGGTAATCAAACGTGAATCGAAGTCGTGGTCAAGTCCAGTATCGCTCCGGGGGGCTTCTTATCTGCCGTTCTTTCCGATGGTCTCCTGGTCTTCCTGTTTCACGACGACCCAGTCGCCGGGCGAATCCTTGTCTTCCGTGACAATGAACTTCTGTTCGGAGTCGATCAGCAGGTTCAGGATGCCGGTGCCGTCAGACTGGTTCGGGTCGTTCAGCACGACCGTCATATCGATGATCGCGACCACGTCGAACCAGTCTTCGTCGTCGGGCTGATCCGTATCGAACGAAGGAGTCGTACTCCCGACGTTGATGTTCAGCGTAATCGACTCGACCGACTGGCCGGCATCGTTCGGAGTGCCGCGGAACATGCGCCCGGCAATCCGCATCTCTTCCGTCTTGTCCCAGAAGAGATCTTCGATCGGCTCGTCCGGATCGTCGGGCAGTTTCTGGAACGAGTAGCGGTCGTCGAGCATCTCTTCGTAGTCGCTGCTGTCCTGGTTCGAATAATGCTCCGGGAAGAACTGGCTCAGCAGGCTGTCGATCGTGCCGCGGCCGATTTCGACCGTCGTCGTGTCGCCCGGATCGGGCGTGCCTTCGTCCGGCGAAGCGGAACAGCCGAAAAACGCCGCCCCGACGGAGAGAACGAGAAGAAACGCAAGCGGTGCGAGAAAGGCGTTTCTGTGATCAGCGAAGCTCAATGCGGTCACCTCCAAGAGAGATCAGTCTATCGATTCGTCGGTGCGGAATGCACGCCGACATCGTCCATGGTTTCAAGCAAACGGTTTCCCATTAAAGCGTGGGACTCAATACGCAGACACCCGAGGGGAATGTAACTGTATCACCCGCCGGGACAGGTTGTCAAGCGACACGGGCGGCAGGCCCGCGCGCCGGTGGCCAGGTTCGCCATTCTAAACCGTTAGGGCGATTATCTTAACGCGGGTCACAGAAATCAACCCCGCCGTTGACCTGGCCCTTGAAAAACCCCCACGTGGGGTTCTCGCCGCCGGTCTGGAGATCGACCCATTCCGCGATCTTCCACCCTTCGTCGGTCTCCACGGTCGTGATCTCCCAGACGCCTTCGTAGACGAACTCGCCGAGCACGCCGGTCTCGACGGCGAGCGAGAGGATCGTGAGCGTGTACTTCGCCGTGAATTCCTCGAGGCTCAGGTCGTCGTCGGGCAGAATATCGATGTCGTCGAGAACGAGCTCGATCACGCCGGCCTGGCGCGTCGTCCCCTTGTGGCAGGCGCTGATGAAATTGAACGCCGTGAACTCCTCGTCGACCCCCCAGGGCTCGGGAACCGCGATCCCGTTCTCCGTCAGATCCACCACATCGGCCGCGTCCGGGATGAACACGAAGTCTTCGGTGTAGAGGCATGAAAAACGATCCCAGACGATGGTTTGGAGCGCGTCGATCAACTCCTGCGGCATCACGTCGGGGCTCGAAGGCGAGCTGCAGACCTCCGTCTGCCCCCCCGTCCCCTGCTCGGCCTCGCGCGGTTCGAAGAAGCACCCCCCCGCCAGCAGCAGGACGAACAGGATGGAGATGGCTTTATTCACTGGCGTTCCCCCTAGAACTGCACGCTGAACGTGGATCGGACCTCGAACACCGTACGATCGGTCTTCTCGGGCAGTGACGACGTACGCCGGAAGATCGGAATGCTGGAATTGCGTGAAAGCTCGCTCCGAAGAGAAACGCGCGCGTTCTTCGGCAGATTCTGCTGCCAGTCCACGTTGAACGAAATGCGAGCCCTGTGGTCCGAGTTGTCGAGCTGCTTCTCCTGGCGAATGTTGTACCGCTTCAGCACTTCGAAGAACTGCGTGGCTCCGATCTTGATATCGAAAAACGTACGATAATCGACATCGAGCTGCATCTTCTGCGTGGACGTTTCCGCGTCCCGGAAGAAGATCCTGCGTCGCCCGTCTTCTTCGAAGCGCCCGCTTTCGTCCCGCTTGAACTGGTACTCGAGGCGCAGTTTCGTCTTCGGCGCCAGACTCCACCGCATGTTCGACCGCAGCTCGCCGATCCGGCTCATCGTATTCTGCGAATTCTGGTTGCTCTTGAAATTATAGACCAGCCGCAGGTTGTAGGAACTCCGGATGACGAACGAGGGGAACAGCTTGTACGAAATCGTAGGCGTGACCTTGATCGTCTGACGGGTCTGGTTTCCGCCGGAGCGCGACCGATCGATGTTCACCGATTCGTTTTCGTCGATCGAAAAAGTCGCGGTGCCGTCGAGTTTCCCTTCCGGCTTCTTGTAGTCGAGCCCGAACTGGGCGCGGCGGCTCACGTCGTCCTTGTCCTGCGTGTCGTCCACGAAAAAGCGCGACGTAAGGCCGAGTGTACTCGCGGCGCGGAGAGTGGTGTACTTCCATGTCTTTCGCGTCAGGTTCAGCGACACCTCCCCGCGGTGCGTGTCGACGGTCTGCCCCGACTCGAACAGCGAATCCGGATTCTCGGCCGTGGCGTCGAAGTCGACATCCTTCGTGAACTGGCGTTTCATCGTGAACTTGGATTGCACCCGGCCCGGCAGTTTGTAGTTCGTCGTGAGGTCGAACAGGAGGTCGTCACGGTCCTGGCTCTGATCGACTTCGAGGCGGTTCCGGCGCTCGCTGGCCGAAATTCGAATCGTGCTCTGGTAGTCGAGACGCTCGTTGATCCTCCCCCGCGTCCGCATCGAGAGACTCAGGTTGTTGTCCTTCTGCTCTTCGATCGCGTTGTCCTGAATGCGCGCGAAGTTCTTGGTCGATCGATCCGCGGAGGCGGACACGTTCGCTTTCAGCCATTCGAACCGTTCGTAGTTCACCGTGAGATCGAGATTGTCGTTGGCGTCGCGATTGTCGTCGTTGACGACGGTTTCCGACTCGTTGCCGCTCGTTTCGATCCGTGTCCTTCCCCGCGTCGCCCCCCCCGTCAGCACGAGTTCGACAGGAAAGCCGTTCGGCGATCGGAAGTTGAAGCCCATGCGTCCGAGCGTTCCGTTCCGGTCGTCGAGCGTCGTGACAAGACGCAGGTCGTCCCCGGATCCGCGCTCGTCCTCGTTCTCGCGATCGCGGGCCGTCATGGTTCCCCGCATCGTCAGATTCAGCCGAAATCCGAACGGCACCGTGTTGCGCCAGATCGCACCGAGCGAGAGCTTGCGGTCGGTGATCTTCGTGATGTCGACGTCGTTCGTAATGTTCGTGTTCACGTCCTGGAGCGCGCGCACGTTGAATTTGAACGTCTTCGTAACGAGGTAGTCGAGCGCGACTTTGTCGCTTCGTATTCGTGTTTCGCGATTCGCGCTCGTCGAGGAACGCAGGTCGAACGAACTCGTGTCGGAGACGACGACGTTGTTTCCGATCGGATACGCGATCCGGAACTGATTGTTGATGTCGCGCGTGGTCTGCAGCTCGTTGAACTGCAGGCGATAGCTCGGATGAAAACCGCGCGGAACGTCCGAGAGCCGGATCTGCTGCTTCGCCTCTTCGGTCCGGAGCGTATCGAGCTGGAGAAGAGAGTCGACGTGAGCCGAGTCGACCCAGAGCGAATCGCCGGTGATCATTTCGATCCAGAGCGAGTCTTTGCGGATCTGGCCGTGCTCGTCGAGATGGCGTTCGTCCACCTGGGCGAACGCGAGTGCGGGCGCGAAAAGCGCGAAGAAGAACAGAAGACGCGCAAGCCTCATGCCGGGTCTCCCGCGGCGCGGGCGAGCGAGCGCCACTCGTCGAGCGTCAATGTTTCGGGGCGCCGCGTGAGCGCCACGCCGGACTCCGCCTCGACCGAATCCGTGTCGAGCCCCGGACGCCACTCACGGAGCCCCGCCCGGATCATCTTGCGCCTCTCCCCGAACAGGCGTTTCACGAGCGCGAACATACGCCGCTCGAACGCGGGTTTGTCCCGCGGGGCGTGGAAGCGAAGGGAGACGAGGGCCGAGTCGACGCGGGGGCGCGGCCGGAAGTTCGCCGGTCCCACGAGAAACAGCCGGTTCGCCTTCGCGTAATACTCGACGGCCACGCCGAGCCTCCCGCGGGCGCGATCCCCCGGCCCGGCGGTCATGCGGTCCGCGACCTCGCGCTGCACGAGCAGCAGGGCGCGATCGAGAACCGCCGCCTGCTCGAAGAGTCGAAACACGATCGGCGACGTAATACTGTACGGCACGTTTCCGAGCACGATTCCCCTGCTTTCGGCCGAGAAGTTCTGCGTCAGATCGTATTGCAGGAAATCGCCGCGAACAATCGTTACCTGCCCGCTCCCGGCCCAGGCGTTTTCGAGCCCTTCGGCGAGGCGCCTGTCGAGCTCGACCGCGATCACGCGCCCGGCGCGCTCCGCAAGCCGCTCCGTGAGCGCCCCTTTGCCCGGTCCGATTTCGACCACGGTCTCGGATCCGGTGAGCGCGGCGGCATCCGCGATGCGATCGAGGACGCGCGGGTTCACGAGGAAGTTCTGGCCCAATCGCCTGCTCGGACGAAAACCGGACTCGCGGGAAGGTTTCCTGGCAGTCAATGTCAATTTCCCAGAGGGAAGAGGCGCCTCGTGTTCGCGGTCGTGATGCGATCGATCTCGGCAGGATCTTCGTCCAGAATCGCGGCGATCTTCTCGAGCACGAAGCGGACGTAGGCAGGTTCGTTTCGTTTGCCGCGGTGCGGCGCGGGCGTCAGGTAGGGGCAGTCGGTTTCGATCAGCAGGCGGTCGCGCGGACAGTTTCTGACCACTTCGTGCAGCGGGCCCTCTTTCTTCCCGAACGTGATCGTCCCGGGAATCGAAACGTAGAAGCCGAGCGGCAGGATCGCGTCCATCAGCGCGCGGTCGCCGGAAAAGCAGTGCATGACACCGCCCGGAATCGCGTCGGCGTGTTCCTCGAGGACCGCGACGACATCGTCGTGCGCCTCCCGGTCGTGGATCACGACCGGCTTCTGCACGCGCGCGGCGAGCTTCATGCTCTCGTGAAACCAGTGCATCTGGTTCTCGCGCTTCGCGTATTCGCGAAAGTAATCGAGCCCCGCTTCGCCGATGCCGACGACTTTCGGGTCGGCCGCCATTTCTTCGACGCGTGCGGCGTGTTCGGGGGTCGCGCGATCCGCTTCGTGCGGATGCATGCCGACCACGGCGTAGACGTCATCGCGTTCCTTCGCGAGCGCGAACACGTCTTCGCACGAAGGGAGGTCGTAGGCGATGCAGATGACTTCGTTCACGCCGTTTTCGCGCGCGCGGTCGAGCAGCCCGGCGGCGCCGCCCACTTCGTCGTAGTCGGGATACGTGATATGCGCGTGGCTGTCGATCATGCGGTCGCCTCTTCCTCGAGGCGCGGGAAGAGAGGCTGCGTGACGGCCAGCTTCTGCCCCGCCTCGGGCTCCGTGCGCCACACCGTGTGCGTATCGAGGCGCATCGCGGCCGGGTCTTCCGTCACGCCGAGCGCCGTCAGCAGTTCCGCGGCCTTCGCCGGCATCACCGGGTACGTGAGGCACGCCGTAATGCGAAGCGACTCGGCCACGTTATAGAGAACGGTTTCGAGACGGGCTCTCTTTTCGGGATCTTTCGCGAGCGTCCACGGGGTCGACTCCTCGACGTACTGATTGCCGCGTCGCACGAGTTCCCAGACGGCGCGGAGCGCGTCGTTGAACTGGTAATTTTCGATGTGGCCGGCATAACGGCACGCGACGTCCTTCGCGAGGTCGCGCAGGATGCCGTCGTCCTCTTTCGCGTCGAGAGTCGGAAACACGTCGCCGATATATTTCTTCGTCATTCCCGCAAGGCGGTTCAGCAGATTGCCGAGATCGTTCGCGAGGTCCGCGTTGTGGCGCACGAGAAGCTGTCGTTTCGAGAAATCGCCGTCCTGTTCGAACGAGACTTCGCGCATGAAATAGTAGCGCACGGCGTCGGCCCCGAACTCGTCCACGAGTTCGCGCGGATCGATCACGTTGCCGATCGACTTCGAGATCTTCTGCCCGTCGACGGTGATGAACCCGTGCGCGTACACGGTGCGCGGCAGTGCGATCCCGGCGCTCATGAGCATGGCCGGCCAGATGATGCAGTGGAAACGCGTGATGTCTTTCCCGATGATGTGCGCGTCGGCGGGCCAGTAGCGCGCGAACTTCTCATCGTCGTCGGGAAAGCCGGCGGCCGTGATGTAGTTGATCAGCGCGTCGAACCAGACGTAGACCACGTGCGAATCGTCGCTCGGCAGCGGAATGCCCCAGCCGCGGGTAGAGCGCGAAACGCTGACGTCAATCAGGCCCGACTTGATCACGTTCACGATTTCGTTCTTGCGGATTTCCGGGCGAATGAAGTCTTCGTTCGCTTCGATGTGCGCGAGCAGCTTCTCCGCGTAGGCGCTCAGTTTGAAGAAGTAGTTCTCTTCCTCGATCTCTTCGGCCGGCGTCTTGTGCACCGGACAAAGGCCGTCGACGAGATCTTTTTCCTGGTAGAAGTTCTCGCACGAAACGCAGTAAAGGCCGCGGTAAACGTCTTTGTAGATATCGCCGCGCGCTTCGATTCTGCGGAAGAGTTCGCCTACGGCTTTTGCGTGGTCGGGATCGGTCGTCCTGATAAAGCGGTCGTACGAAAGCGAAAGGGACTGCCAGATCTCGGTGAACTGGCCTTCCATTTCGTCGCAGTAGGCGAGCGGCTCCATCCCCTGCTTGCGGGCTTCCTTCTCGACGTTCAGCGAATGCTCGTCGTTCCCCATCGCGAAGAAAGTGTCGTCGCCCTTGAAGCGGTGATAGCGGGCGAGAACGTCCGCGGCGATCTTTTCGAAAGCGGTCCCGATATGCGGGCGGCTGTTCACGTAATCGATCGCGGTCGTGATGTAGTACCGACCGTCAGCCATTCCGTTTCGCCTTCGGGCCGTCTCCCGGGGGTTTGCGCCCGCCACCGTCTCCGCCCCGTCCGCGATCGCGCTGACGTCGCTGCCCGCCGCCCTTCCCCTTTTCGCGGGGCGGACGGTCGCTTCGATCGCGCGGCTTTCCGCCGGCCGGCTTCGGCCTGGCAGGTTTCTTCTCGGCGCCGGGCGCAGGCTTCGCTTCCGTGGCGCCGTCGCGTCGCACGGGATTCCATTTGCCGTCGCGAAGCGTATGCGTCACTTCGTCGGGCCGCACCCGGAACTCGCCATCCTCTCCGCGGGCGAGGATGGTCCCCGAGAAGATGTCCGCCTTCATGATCTTGCCTTCGAATTCGCCCGCCCGGATACGGGAGCCCACGCGCGGGAACTCGCGCAGCGCCTGCACGTAGAGTCCCCGTTCGTACGCGAGGCAGCACATGAGGCGCCCGCAGACGCCCGAAATCTTGTTCGGCGAAAGCGCCAGCTGCTGATCGCGCGCCATCTTCAGCGTGATCGGCTGAAACTCGCGCAGGTATTCGGAGCAGCAGAGCCTTTTTCCACAGGGACCGACGCCGTCGAGACGTTTCGCCTCGTCGCGCACTCCGATCTGACGAAGTTCGATGCGCGTTTTGAACGTGGAGGCGAGATCTTTGACGAGCTCGCGAAAATCGATGCGTTTTTCGGCGGTGAAGAAGAACGTGATCTTGTTTCCGTCGAACTGCACTTCGACGTCGACCAGTTTCATGTCGAGCTTGCGGGCTTCGATGCGCCCGATGCAGATTCGTCTGGCGTCTTCCTCGCGCGAACGATTGCGGAAGAGCGTCATTTTGTCCTGGGCGTTCGCGCGGCGGAGAACGGCGTGGAGCGCATCCCCTTCGCGCGCGGATTCCTCGGCGACCACACCCTCGTGAACGACCTTGCCCATGTCTTCGCCGCGATCCGCGGAGACGACACAGAGATCCCCGATCGAGAGCGGGACGGCGTGCGGATTTTTGTATACCTGTTGACGACGCCCCTTGAAACGGAGCTCGACGTATTCCAATGCCATAGGGTCCCTACTTCAGCCAGCGCATGGGGTCGAGGGGTTTCGTCCCCTTTCTCACCTCGAAATGGAGCGAACTCCCCGAGGTGGAGCCGGTATCCCCTACTTTAGCAAGGAGGGTGCCCGGTGTCACCGTCTGACCTTGGGAAACGAGGATCTCCGAGGCATGGGCGTAGAGCGTGTAGTAGCCGCCCCCGTGCTGCACGATGATGCAGTTGCCGTAGCCCGGAAGCGTGCTGACGTATTCGACCCGCCCACCCGCAACCGCGCGGATGTCGGTGCCGAACGCCGCTTCGATATCGATGCCGTTGCTCGGAATTTCGGTACCGAACTCGGGGTGGCGGATCTTGCCGAACTTCTTGATGATCTTGCCGCGCACCGGCCAGGGCAGCCGGTCTCCTCCCCCGTCGAACGGGGAAGGTCCGCTGAAGTCTTCCATTCCGGGCACCGCGCGGGCGCGCGCTTCGCGTTCCGCGATGATCCGCTCGAGCGCCTTCGATGCCGCCTCGAGCTCCTTCGCGAGCTTTTCGAACGACTCGCGCTTCCCGCGCACGTCCGTCAGCAGCGACCGCTTCTTGTTCTTCTGACCGAGAAGCGACGAGCGTTCCTTCGACCGCTCTTCCTCGACCGCCTTCAGTTCCTCGCTTCGGGCCACGAGCCCCTGACGCGCTTCGTCGAGCTTGGCGCGCTCCTCTTCCATGGCTCGCCAGAGCTGGTCGTCCCGCCTGGCGACCCGGAAGATGCGGTCAAAACGGCTCACGAGATCGACGAGCGACTCCGACCCGAGAATGACTTCGAACTCGTGATAGCCGCCGAACTTGTAAAGCGCCACGAGACGCTCTTCGAGCAGTTCGCGCCGTCGGATATACTCGCCTTCGGCGCGGGCCGCTTCCCCCTCGAGCACTTCGAGCTGCTCCTCGATGCGCTTGCGGCGCGACTCGAGGCCCTGCAGCAGGCGGTTCGTGAGCGTCAGCTCTTCGTCGAGCTTCATGAGCCCGCTCAGGATTCCCGACTCCTGGCCCGCCAGACGTTTGGCTTCCTCCCGCGTCTCCTGAATCTTGCCGCGAATCTCTTCGAGCGACTGCTCTTCGTCCTCGGCAAACACCGGGACCGTCACCATGAGCGCAAAGACGAGCATGAGAAGGAAGGAAGGGACGGGAGCGCGAAGAATCGTGTGGATCGAGAATCGCATGGGGCCTACGCCTTCAGGTAGCGATTGATCGACAGAAGTGATCCGCTCGCACCGAGCAGGGCGCCGAGCGCGAAGAACGCGATGACGCCCGTCGTGCCCAGGAAGAGCACGCCGGCGAGCCGGCCCACCGCGAACGTGTACGTCTTGTACAGGACGAGATACGCGAGGCCGGACGACATGAGTCCGATCAGCATCCCTTCGAGCAGAAACGGAAGACGGATCTGCATGCGCGTGCCGCCGACCAGACGGATCACCTCGATCGCGTCGCGGCGATTTTCGAGCGCGAGCTTCATCGTGTTCCCGACGACCAGGAGGGTCGAGATGCCGAGCACCGCGCCGAGAAAGAGATCGAAACCGACGAGGAAGTAGATCCAGCGCTCGAGGCGGCCGACCCAGCTTTCGCCGTAGATGACCGAATCGACTCCGGACACGCCGCGGATTTCGTTCGCGATCGCTTCGATCCGGTCGGTGGTCTTGTAATCGTCGTACAGTTCGACTTCGAACGACGCCGGCAGCGGATTCCCTTCGACACCTTCGAGCAGATAGGCGCGCCCGCCGAGCTCGCTCTGGAAGCGCTCGAGCGCCTGCCCCGGCGAGATGTATCGAACCAGTTTGACGCCCGCCAGCTGCGGGATCTTCTCGGCGACCAGCGTGCGATCCGATTCCGAGGCTTCCTCGGTCAGATAGACCGCGACCCCGACTTTCGAATGGGCGATGTGTATGAGCTCCTGGAGGTTGATCGTCCCCACGAGGAACAGCCCGAGAATGAAAAGGGCGACTCCGAGCAGAACCACGGGGGCCAGATGCCCCTTGAGGCTCCGGCGCAGGCCGTAGCCGAACTCGCGCAGCGTGTGTTCGATATGGGTCAGCATGATACGGAACTCGACGGTTTACTCGATCGCGGCGCCGTGCCCGGCGCGATTCTGGGTATCACGATCCGGCCGTGCTCCAGGTGCAGCACCTTGTGGCCGGCGCGGTCGACGAAATCACGATCGTGGGTCGCGACGAATACCGCGGTGCCCCCGATATGGGCGCGGTCGAGAATCGAGTAGATGCCCTGGGCCGTTTCGGGGTCGAGATTCCCGGTCGGTTCGTCCGCGATCAGCGCGAGGGGCCGGTTCACGAGCGCCCGGGCGATCGCCACCCGCTGCATCTCGCCGCCGGAGAGATTGCCCGCCTTCTCGCGGGCGCGCCCGATCAGGCCGACCTGGCCGAGCACCTCGTTCACGCGCGCTTCGATCTTGCGCCTCGATTCCCCCGTGATCCGCATCGCGATCGCGACGTTCTCCGAAACCGAACGGTCCGCGATCAGGCGGAAATCCTGCAGAACGAAGCCGAGTTTGCGCCGGAGATGCGGAATCTGGCGTTCTTTGATGGTGTCGCTCGAGAATTCCCCGACCGTCACGACTCCGGATGTGGGTCGAATACTGTGGTGCAGAAGGCGCAGAATCGTGGATTTGCCGGCGCCGGAGGCCCCCATCAGGAACAGGAATTCACCGCGCCGGATCTCGAACGTGAGATCCCGCACGGCGGGGGTCTTGCCATATGACTTAGAGACTTGCTTGAACGAAATCACGGAACTCCGCCTTTTGCGAGAACATAGAGCGGCGAATCGGGTCCGTCAAGCACGGATTTCACTCGGGAGTTTTATAGTCGAATATCGACAAAAATCTCGTTCTTGAGCTTCGCGACGTACTTTTCGTACACCTGCTGCTGCTTCTGCTGCGCGGCAGCCTGTCGGATCTCCGCCTCCGCCTCTTCGATTGTGGGCTTACCCTCTTCGTATCGGGCGATCAGGCGAAAAATATGATATCCGTCCGGGGCGGGGACCACGGCCGTGATTCCGCCGGGCTCGATTCCCTCCAGGGCCTCGGCGACTTCGGGCGTCACGTCGGTCAGGGCAAAAGTGCCGATCTGGCCTCCACGTGACGCAGAACGACGGTCCGACGAATGCCTGACCACCATGTCCTCGAAG
>JABDJQ010000520.1 GCA_013002425.1 Gemmatimonadota bacterium | reverse complement strand
GCTTGTAGATCTCCATCATTTCGGGGCTGCGTCCGACGAGGCGATTTCCGCCCCCCACGAAGGGCTGGTCCGGCGTCGTCGCGGGGTCGGCCGCGTCGAGCGAGGGGGTGCGCGCCAGCGCCTTCTCGATCGCGGCGAGCGTCTTCTGCGTATCGAGCGGCTTCGCGAAATAGTCGTAAGCCCCCTCCCGCATCGAGTCGATCGCGTCCTGCGTATTCGAATGTTCCGAGATAATGATGACGGGGACAGCCGGGTCGAGCTTCTTCAGCTCCCGCAGAATTTCCGGTCCCGTGTGATTCCGGAGCGCGAGCTCCGAGATGATCAGATCCGGGTGGTCTTCTTCGAGCCGCCCCAGCGCTTCCTGCTCATCCTGGTAATTCTGCACGGAATACCCGCGACTCTTCAGTTCGTCCGCAAGCTTTTGAATCGAGCGTTGATTCTTGTCGATGATTGCGATCTGTTTCACGTTCCGATCCTCCCGGGCGGCCTCTCTGGATGTTGTTTGATCTGTTGATGTCGTATCGAGGCCGATCATCCGCAGAGGAATGGAGCAATGATCGTTCCGTCTGCTGCGCAAAAAAGAAACAGGGCAATCCGGCAGAAATTGAACAGCATTCTCCACTGTGAACAGAGAGGTCGTGCGGATGTGTGCAGGAAAAGGATGCGGCATGCGTCTCGCGGGCGTGCGAAATGCGAGAATCAGTCGATGTAGGCGATCTTCCCCTCCTGATAGATCGCCCCGTCCAGGCGGATCAGGAAGAGATAGATGCCCGAAACGACACGGACGTTGAAATCGTTCTCGAATTCCCATCGAGGGTCCGGCGAGCCTTCGGTCTGCGGCCCGTCGATCGTAGTCACGGGCTGGCCGTCGAGCGTATAGATCTCGATCGTGCAGCCGACAGGCGCGTTCCGAAAACCGATCGATGACACCGAGAGCTCGGCCGACCGGAACGGATTCGGATAGGGCGAAACGGTTTCACGTTCGGTCGGAATGCTCACCGTCTGTTCCCCGTCGAAGATCAGTTTGTTGACGCCGCCGCCCCAGGTGGCGATCCAGATCTCGTCCTTCCCTTCGGGCGATCCGAGCCTGTTGATGTGAATGGACTGAATCTCGTTGTCGGTGAGGCCGGATCCACGCCGCACGTTATCTTCCACGCGATACGGCTCCAGCCATGTTTCGAGGTCGGGCAGTAGCGTCGCGAGGCCGCCGCCGAACGTGCCGACCCAGATTCTGTCGGCGCTGTCGAATGCGATCGCGCGGATCCGGTTGTCGGGCAGGAAGCCGTTCGAGTTGGCCACCGTGTATGCGTACCACAGGTCGGCGCGCGTGTCGTACATGAAGAGTCCGCCCTCCGTCGTGCCGATCCACACGCGATCGAAACGATCCGCCCGGATCACGCGCTGGTTGCGCGGCAGAGGCACGCCTTCCGTTTCGGGGATGATTTGCTCGCAGACATCGTCCGCCGGGTTCGCGAGATCTCCGGGGTCGATCACTGTTACGCCCCCCTCTTCGAGAGCGACCCAGACGCGCCCGTCCGACGTGAACGCCATGTCGATCGGGCGGTCGCCGAACTCGTCGACCGGAAGCAGGCAGTCGCCCGGCGTGAACGAAGACCAGAGAACGTCCTGCGAGCCGAGCGTGGCGACGCCCTGTCTCGTGACGGCGATCCACTTGTTGCTTTGGGCGTCGATCTCGATGTTGAACACGGGAGAGGCGTCGAAGAAGGCGCCGTTTTCGATGTTGAAGTATTCGAATTCGGCCGCGACCGGCACCGTGTTCACATCCGCCGGGAGCTTGATCAGGTTTCCGATCGTCACGTTCGCGCTGCGCCGCGATCCGAACCAGCGGTTCCCGGCCGAGTCGACGGCGACGCAGGTGATCGTTTCCGATTCGTTGCTGAGGCGTCCGACGGTGATGTTCGTCCAGGTGCCGTCCGTCTGCCGCATGTGAAGGCCGCGCGCCGCGCCCGAGGGCGCCTGATCCACGTTCTCGGCGTTCGCGGTCCAGACGACCCCGCTTGCGTCGACCACGACGTCGGCGATGAAGTTCGTAACGAGACCGGGCACGCACCGGTTGCGCCACGCACTCTGCGAAGGGACGTAATCGAAGAGCCACCGGTCGCCGTTCGCGAGCCAGATATCGCCCGACGAGTCGACCATGACTTCGTTGCTGAGTTCGGGGGTTCCGATCGGATCGCCGGAACCGGACTGGGTGGCGAGCCTGACGTCTCTCCTGTACGGGCCGTCGTTGGTCGCGAACCAGGGAACGAACGTGCCTGACGAATCTTCGAACGCGATCGAGCGAACCACGAGATTGTTCAGGAACCGATACGAGAAATCGAGCGTAACTTCGTCGTCTTCCACGAAGTTGATTCCGTCGTCCGTCCCGATCCAGAGTCGATCGTCGGGCCCGAACACGAGCGCGTTGATCCGGTTGTTCCGCAGCAGCGAATCGACACTGCTCTGGTAGTTTCGTATGCCGAAGCGATTGACACGTGAAATCCCGCGGTCGGTGCCGAGCCACGTTTCGCCGTCTCTGGATACGATCGACAGAACGTTGTCCGAGATCAGGCCGTCATCGTCCTGCGTGAGCAGTACGTCGCGCCGCTGATTGATGAAGAGCGTCGCGCCGCTCTCCGTGCCGATCCATACGGAGTCTCCCGATGCGTATACGACGTTCGACTTCTTGCCCGGGTTCAGGCCCAGGCCGTCGAATGAGCCGAGAACCTTCCAGTTCCCTTCGGGAGACAGAATGGAAACCCCCACGTCGGGGTCGCCGTGCGTGAACCATTTGTTGCCTGCCTGATCGATGGCGACGTCCGTCACCAGCGCCGACGCGAGACCGTCCTGGGGGAGAAAGAGAGAGTAACGACTCTCGTCGCTCCCGATACCGTCCGCATCCCAGCGCAGCGCGCCGCCGCTCGTCGCCATCCATACGAAACGACCGTCGCGCGCGAGCGCGTTCGCGTCGCGCTGTGTCAGAAATGCTTCCCATACGTCTTCCGCGTATCCTGCCGTCGGCGTCAGAAGCGCGGCAAGCAGCAGCAGTGTGCGGAAATTACCCATGACGGCTTTCGCCTTCCTCTTTGTCCCAGACACGGAGAGATTCCTTGAGGACTATCTGCAGATCGAGCCCGATCGACCAGTGTTGAAGATAATACATATTGAGGCCCGCAGGGTCACGAAATGGGACCCACGGATGATCGGCGATCGACGTAACGTCGAGCACGCCCGGTTTGAGACGCGTGAGTATCAGGTTCCAGTCTTCCATGGCACGGTTCTCGTCGGGTTCCTCCGGGTAAGGTCCGACGAACGAAAGGGCGCCCGTCAGGATCGGCCAGAGACTCGGCAGGTAACGAAGCGGCGGAAGGGCGCGGAAGAGCGCTCCCCTCCATCCGGTGCCGGGGTCGTGAAAAAGCGGAATCCGATGCGGATATCCGCGGTAATCGTGGCGCTCTTCCCACGCGAGAGCCGGCCGCGCGAGCAGTCCGGCGACGATCAGCACCGCCTGGACGGGAAACGTAACGACGAGAAGAGCCGCGGCGGCGAGGAAGTCGGCGACGCGTTTCAGCCAGGGACGCAGGTGAACGAGATTCCTGCGCTCGAAGCGAAGCATCGGCAGATTCAGAAACTCCTCTGCCACGCCCTGCGAGAGTGTGATCGATTCCAGATCGGTCAGCACGCGGATCGTGACGGGCGCGTCCGCGAGTTTGACGAGCAGCGTACCGAGCACACGGTCGGGGTGGCCGGCGCCTACGAAGAGAATGTCGCTCACGCGATGCTCGCGGACGAGCCGCGGCAGATCCTCGACCTCGCCGAGGCTCACGGCCCCTTCTTCCGGATCGGGCGTTTCCGGCACGATGCCGACGACGTCGTAGCCGATGTCGGGATGCGCGCGGAGCTGATCCGCGATGCCGGCGGCCAGATCGCCCGATCCGATCACGAT
>JABDJQ010000508.1 GCA_013002425.1 Gemmatimonadota bacterium | reverse complement strand
TGGCTCTACGAGATTTCGCACAAGAACCCGATCTGGATGCACCCGAACGACGGTGAACGGCTCGGCGTCGAGACGGGCGACGCGGTGCGCATCGATACGGAAATCGGGTGGTTCGTGAACACGGTGTGGCTCGCCGAGGCGATCAAGCCGGGCATCGTGGCGGTCAGCCATCATCTCGGACGGTGGCGCGTGCGCGACGGCGAGGGTGTCGGCGCGGGCATGTCGAACGTCGTCACGCTCGAAGAGAGCGCGGACGGCGGGCGCACGATGCGCGTGACGCGCCAGGCGGAAGCGCACAAGACCTTCGACCCCGACACGGAGCGCATCTGGTGGAAAGATGTCGGCGTGCACCAGAACATGACGCACGCCGTGCACCCCGACCCGATCTCGGGCGCGCACTGCTGGCTGCAGAAGGCGCCGAACGTGCGCAAGGCGACGGCGGACGAGAAACCGGGCGACGTGTACGTCGACACGAAACGTTCGATGCAGGTGTACGAAGAGTGGAAGAAGCTCGCGCGGCCCGCGGCCAAGGTCAGCCCGGACGGCAACCGGCGCCCGTACTGGCTTGCGCGCCCGTTGAAGCCGACAGAGGCGTCGTACAAACTGAAGAAGCGCTGAGCGAACGGGACCGGCCCGACCCGGCCGTGGACCACTCGGCAGCCGCCCGGAGACATATCAGGACGATTCGATCACTTGAAGAAACTCGACTCCGCACAGGCAAGACGAATCGCGCTCGGCGCGCAGGGCTTCACGGCGAAGCGCCCCGCCGGCCGCGTCGACGCGCGCCACTTCCGGAAGCTCTTCCGGACGATCGGACTTCTCCAGCTCGACTCGGTCAACGTGCTCGAGCGTTCGCACTATCTTCCCGTCTTCGCGCGACTCGGACATTACGATCGCGCCGCGCTCGACAGGTACACGTCGCATTCGCGCGAAATCTTCGAGTACTGGGCGCACGAAGCGAGCCTGATCCCGGCCGCGCAGTACCCGCTCATGCGTTTTCGCATGAACTCGAACCGATGGGAGAAGCGCCTCGCGACATGGGCGAAGGAAGAGCGCGATTATATCGCCGCCGTGCTGGGCGAGATCCGCGAGCGCGGGCCGCTCTCCGTGTCCGACCTCGAGGATCCCGGCGGGCGAACCGGGCCGTGGTGGGGGTATCAGAAGGGGAAGATCGCGCTCGAATGGCTCTTCGGCCGCGGCGATCTGACGGCGTATCGGGGAAGCAACTTCAAACGCGTCTACGAGATTCCCGAGCGCTACGTTCCCGAGCCGCATTACAACGAACCGCCGCCCGCGAAGGAAGACGCGATGCGCGCGCTTCTCGTCGACTCCGCGCGCCATCACGGCGTCGGAACCGCGCGCGACCTCGCGGACTACTATCGCCTGCACGTTCCGACCTCGCGCAAGCTGCTCCACGACATCGCGGCGGAGGGGCTGCTCGAACCCGTGGCGGTCGAAGGATGGAAGGAACCCGCCTGGCTGCATCCCGAGTCGAAGCGGCCGCGCGCCGTGCAGGGGTCGGCGCTCCTGTCGCCGTTCGATTCCCTCGTCTGGGAGCGCGCGCGCACGGAACGGCTGTTCGACTTTCGCTATCGGATCGAGATCTACGTGCCGAAACCGAAACGCGTGCACGGTTACTACGTGCTTCCGTTTCTGATGGACGGGGAACTCGTGGCGCGCGTCGATCTCAAGGCGGATCGCAAGGCGTCGAAGCTGCTCGTGCAGTCGGCGTTTCTGGAAGAAGGGCGGCCCGCGGAAAAGACGGCGGCCCGCCTCGCGGATGATCTCGTCGATCTCGCGCACTGGCTGGGTTTGCAGGACGTGGTCGTGGGGCGCAAGGGGAATCTCGTGACCGCTCTGCGGGCGGAAGTCAAATCACGAAGCTGATCGGCGGGCGCCGGCCGGTCATTCTACTCCCCGCGCTTCGCGGGCGGCACGTCGTTCCTCCCCCTCCCGCCCCACTTCACGAACAGCACCGGCACGAGAATCAGGTTCAGCAGAGTCGACGTGATGAGCCCGCCCAGAATGACGCGCCCCATGGGGCTCTGGATCTCGTTCCCCGGCTCGCCGCCGGCAAGCACGAGCGGCACGAGCGCTAGCCCGGCGGTCAGCGCCGTCATCACGACGGGCGCGAGCCGTTCGAGCGAACCCTTCCGCACGGCTTCGAGCACGGACAGCCCTTCGCGCATCAGATCCTGATAGCGCGTGACGAGCAGAACGCCGTTTCGCGTGGCGATGCCGAACAGCGTAATGAGCCCGACGAATGACGCGATGCTGAGCACGCGGTCGCCGATCATGATCGCGAAGACGCCTCCGATCAGGGCCAATGGAAGATTCACGAGTACGATCATCGTCTCCCGATGACTCTTGAACGCGACGAAGAGAACGCCGTACATCGCGATCAATGAAAGCGCGGCCAGAATGGCGATGTTGCGCGCGCTCCGGGCCCCTTCTTCGAACTGCCCGCCGAACGTCACGCGATATCCCTGCGGCAGAGTGATCGCGCGAGCAACAGCAGCGCGGGCGGCTTCCACCGTGCCGTTCAGATCGACGCCTTCGATGTTCGCCGTGACCATGCCGATCCGCTGCACGTTCTCCCTTCGAATCATGCTCGGCCCGAGATCGAAACGCACGCGCGCGACATCGCCGAGTCGGAGCAGACGGCCGCTCTTCGTGATGACGGGGAGCTCCTCGAGCTGGTCGCGATGCGCGCGCAGGCGTTCGGGGAAGCGCAGCACGACGCGCGATACGATGCCGTCTTCGATGATCTCGCCGACCTCGGTCCCCTGGAACGCGGCCTCGACCACGCGCGACAGTTCCGCGGCGTCCATTTCGAGGCGCGCCAGCGCTGGGCGGTCGAACTCGATCAGCAGCTGCGGCACGCTCGCCTGCTCCTGGTTGCTGACGTCGACGATTCCGGGGACGGGCGTGATCGCCTCTTCGACCTGGCGCGTGAGATTGCGAAGCACGGCGAGATCGGGGCCGAACACTTTCACCGCAAGGTTCGACTTGCTCCCCGAAATCATGTGATCGATGCGATGGCTGATGGGCTGTCCGAAGCTGATGTTCGCGCCCGGGATCATCGAAACCACGTCACGCATGTCCGAGACGAGGCGGTCCTTGTCGATATCCTTGCGCAGCACGACCTCGAGCTCGGACGCGTTGACCCCCTGCACGTGCTCGTCCTTCTCCGCGCGGCCGGTGCGCCGCGAGGTCGACACGACTTCGGGGAACGTGAGCAGCGCCTCTTCCACCTGGCGGCCGACCACGTCGCTCTCCTCGAGCGTGATCCCCGGTGGCGAAACGACCGAAATCGTCAGCGACCCTTCGTTGAACGGCGGCAGAAAACTGCGGCCGACGAACGGTATCATCGCCAGCGCGATCAGCAGAAGCGTGATGCTCGTCAGCATGACGGTACGGGGAGAGCGGAGCGCGGCAGCGAGGTCGCGTTCGTAGCGTGCGACCAGTTTGCGCATGAGCCACGGCTCGCGCGCGGTTTCGCTCGACGTGCCCGACAGCAGAAGATACGCCATCGCCGGCGTTACGGTAACCGACACGATCAGCGACGAGACGAGCGCCACGAGATACGCGAAGCCGAGCGGCTGCAGCAGGCGCCCTTCCATGCCCGGCAGGAAGAAGAGCGGAATGAACACGAGAACGATGATCAGCGTCGC
>JABDJQ010000506.1 GCA_013002425.1 Gemmatimonadota bacterium | reverse complement strand
AAGGAAAACGTCTTTACGAAGATCGACAGCGCAGTGATCGCTTAAGGAAAAACAGTTCGGGAACTGGACCCCCTGAGGGAGGTTCCCCAATCGGCCGCCGAATGACTGACGCGGCCCTGGGAGAGTAGAAAAATGGCAGGACTCAGTTCTTTCTATACCGCAGTTTCGGGTATGAAAGGTCAGCTTTTCAGCATGAACGTGATCGGGAACAACATCGCGAACGTGGGAACGTCGGGCTTCAAGTCCGGTCGCGCCTCGTTCCAGGAGTCGCTCGTTTCGACGCTCCGTGATTCCACCGGTCCGCGCGGCGTGATGGGCGGCATCAACGGTATCCAGGTGGGTCTCGGCATGGAAGTGTCGAGCGTCGCTTCGAACAATACGCAGGGAACGCTGCAGACGACGGGCATCCTGACGGATCTCGCGATCGAGGGCAACGGCTACTTCGTGACCCGTCAGGGGCAGAACCAGTACTACACGCGTTCGGGCAACTTCACGTTCGACGCCAACGGCTTCCTGACCGACCGCTCGAGCGGTTCGATCGTACAGGGATGGCTCGCGGACAACCGCGGCGTCATTCCGTCGGGTACGCCGACCACGGACATCCGACTGCCGTTCGGTGAAACGGTGCCGGGACAGGCGACCGAAGAAGTGCAGTTCGCGGCGAACCTGAACGCGGACGCGACCGAAAGTCTCGCGGCGCTCTCGGCTCCGGGACTGACGGGAATCGACTACGTGAACGGCACGGTGGATAACGGCGCCGGCGGTACGCATTCGATCACGGTGACGGGTACGAACGCGACGAGCAGCACGGCTTCCGGCACGGTAGCGGCGCTTACGGGCAGTGAAACGCTCGGCAGCCTCGGTGTTCTGAATGCCGGCGACTTCGCCATCAGCGTGGACGGCGGAGCGAGCGTGCCGGTTCTTGGCCTCGCGCTCACCTCGACGGTGACGGACCTCATCAACGCCGTCAACAACCTGAACATCGGCGTGACGGCCGCGCTCGACGGCGGCGGCGCCGTGAGCCTGACGCGCGACTATGCGGGCGACGGCACGCTTCATTATGTAACGACCTCGGCGGCTGTCGTGGACGGTTCGAACGACAACATCACGGCCGCCGTCTTCGGACAGGCCGACACGGTTTCGCTCGTGGCCAACTCGGGCATCGCGAGTTCGATCGCGGCGATCGATACGTTCACGCCTTACAACAAGCCGTCTCTCGGCGGCGTGGCGCTGACGATTACGCTGGATCCGGTCACGGGTCTCGCGAACGGGTTCTCCGACGTCGGTACGGGGGGCGTGACGGTTACGGCTTCCGGCGGTCTCGCCGCGGGAACGGCCGAGATCACGACGGAAGATACGAACCATGCGACGTCGCTTCTGGTGTTCGACTCGCTCGGTCGCGAGCACACGCTGAACGTCCAGTTCACGCGTTCGGCGAACACGAACGAGTGGTACTGGAACGCGTCGTTCGACGGCGGGGAAGCGATCACTGCGGGCGGCTCGGGACTCGTCGAGTTCAACGAAGACGGCTCGCTCCGTTCGTGGAACGCGAACGACAGCTCGCTCACGCTCGACCTCGAGCCGGGTACCGGCGCCGAGTCGATGTCGCTCAACCTGTTCACGGGAACGGTCGGCGGCTATGACGGGCTGACGCAGTTCTCGTCCGTGGCGACCGCCACTGCGATCTCGCAGGACGGATACGGCATGGGGAATCTGAATTCGATTTCGATCGGCGCCGACGGAAAGATCCAGGGCGTCTTCTCGAACGGCGTGCTCCGTGACATGGGGCAGGTCGTGCTCGCCAAGTTCGCCAACGGTGACGGACTG
Organism: Gemmatimonadota bacterium; assembly: GCA_013002425.1. Taxonomy (GTDB): domain Bacteria; phylum Orphanbacterota; class Orphanbacteria; order Orphanbacterales; family Orphanbacteraceae; genus JABDJQ01. Next base: position 6,655 of record JABDJQ010000506.1, on the reverse strand, counting down.
ATGCGGGCCGGCGGAAACCTTCTGATGGAATCCGCCAACTCAGGCCAGGCGGTTATCGGCGCGGCAGGCACCAATGTGGATGCCCGCATCGCCAGCGGCGCTCTGGAAATGTCGAACGTCGATTTAGCGGAAGAGTTCGTGAATATGATCGTCGCACAGCGTGGATTCCAGGCGAACGCCCGGGTCATCACGACGGGTGACGAGATGACGACCGAGCTCATCAATCTGAAGAGATAGCACCTACCGTTCCTTAGGGGGAGTCCCCGCGTTGGGAGGTAGGTAGCGAACACGGAGTGAAACTGTGGCCGATCAAACTACCGATCCCAATGTGGCGGACTCCCCTTCTCCCGAAGAAGAGTCTCCCAAAAAGAGCATGAGTCCGATCGTGCTTTTCCCGATGGTGGGCGTGCTTTACGGCGTGATCCTCCTGGTGGGCTGGTTCGTGACGTCCGCGTTCGTCGGGCCCGCGATTGCCGACCACCTCGTGGGAAAAGAACGCGAGAAGGTCTTCAGGGAAATCCTGGACGACGGGAAGTCGGGGCCGAACGAGGTTCTGATGATCGATGACCTCGTCGTCAACCCGGCCGGTTCGCAGGGCATGCGCTACGTCGCGACTTCGATCGGAGTCGAAATCAAGGCGGAGTCGCTCCCGGCGTTCGAAGCCCGCATACCGAAGATCCAGGATTGTCTGATCCGGATTCTCGGTTCGAAAACGGTCGACGAGTTGTCGGACGTCAATGCGCGGGAAACGCTCCGGGAAGAGATCAAAGAAGAACTCGGATTCCTCGTAAGAGGACACGAGATCATTTCCATCTACTTTGTGAGCTTTGTACTGCAATGACAGCTGTGTTGAACGGGAGCGAAGCGAAGTGCCGGCCCTATGATTTCCGGAGGCCTCAGAAGCTGACGGAATCGAGCCGCGTGAAGCTTCGAAAAGATCAGACAGGTGTGGCGGAGCGCCTCGTGAAGTGCCTGAAGGAGACTTCTGGGCTCGCGTGCGCGTTCGAGCTGACGCGGTCGATCGAAACGGTGTCGCAGGACCTCGCGGTCGGCGGGCCGTCTCTCGTCTTTCGCCTGCAGCTGAAGCCCGAGAATCGCCCTGTGCTGCTGGGGATCGAGACGGGCCTGGTGCAGGCCGCGGTCGAGCAGATGCTCGGCGGTACGGGCGCGATCGCCGAGGTGGACAGGCCGCCGACGGAGATCGAGACGATTCTGATGAGCGCCGTGGCGAAGCGGATCCAGGACGACCTGGCGAGACGGTGGGAGCTTCCGTTCCCGGCGGACGCGCCGTCCGTATTCGTGCCGCCGAAGGATGACGACGAGGAGCTCGTGACCGGCATTCTGTCGGACTTCGAGTGCACGCTCGGCGAAGCGAAGTCGAAGGTCTGGATGTTCTATCCGTTCCAGGAGTTCGCGGGAGTGCTCGGTCTCGACGTGCGCGATCGCAAGTCGGGTGACGGCGAGGCGGAGGAACTGGGTCAGGAGCGGGCGCTCAACATTCCGCTCGAGATCCAGGTTCGCTACCCGAAAGTCGATCTTCAGGTTTCTGAGATCGGCCGCCTGAAGAAAGGCGACATCGTCACCATGCCGCAGCGATGGGATGAAGAGATCGAGATCTATGTAGAGAACCGGCTGATGTTTCTGGGATTCCCGGGTGAGAAAAAAGGAAATCGCGCCGTCAAAGTTACGCGGCCCTGCGAGTAGGGGAGAGTCATGAGCGAAGAGAAGAATTCGAAGGAAACGATCGAGGAAACGGCCGCGACGCCGGCCGACGGCGCGCCGGAATCCGAAGCGAAATCCGAAGCGAAAGTCGAAGCGACGGCCGAAGCGCCGGCCGCGACGGCGACGGCGGACGCGGATGCGGAAACGGCGGCCGCCGGTGAAGGTGACGCCGCCCCGGGGGCGGGTGAAACCGGTTCCCCCGATGCCGTGAACGCCGAAAGCGTGCCGGGAGGCGCCGATGCGGCAGCCGGCGCCGATGGGGCGGACGGTGAACCCGTGCGCCAGGTATCGCTCGAGTCGCTCCAGGATACGGCCGCGCAGGAAGCGGGCGTCGACAACTGGGGCCTCGTGCTCGACGTGGTCGTTCCCGTCAGCGTCGATCTCGGCCGCTGCACGATGGCGATCAAAGACGTCATGAGGATTCGCGCCGGCTCGGTCGTCACACTCGACAAGCCCCTCGGCGAACCGGTCGATCTCCGTATCAACGGCGAAGTGATCGGGAGCGGGGAGGTTGTCGTGGTGGGCGATCAGATCGGCATCCAGATCGTGGACCTGAAGCAGAAGGGGCGCTCGAAATGAAACGGGTCCTGCTCGTTCTCCTGTTCGGCGCGCTCTCTGCCTTCGCGCCCGCGGACTCGTTCGCGGACGAAGCGGGCATGCCGGCGGCCGTCCCGGACGCCGCTGCGACCGACGTCGCTGCGGTCGACGGCGCCGCGGCTGACGCCGCTGCAGCTGACGCCCCCGTTGCCGAAGCGTCTTCGCTCTTCGCGGACCGCGGCGGCGTCGACCCGACGCGCGATCTGCTGATGCGCTGGTTCGGCGTGATGGGGCTTCTCGTCGCGGTCGGTGGAGTCGCCTGGTTCCTTCTGAAGCGCGGACGCTTTGCGGGACTCGCGGCGCGCCGCGGCCAGATGCACGTCGTCGACCGGCTCTTCCTCGGGCCGAAGCGCTCGATTCAGGTCGTGCAGATCGGCACGAAGCAGCTGGTCGTCGGAATTACGGAAATGCAGATCACAACGCTCGGCGAGCTCGAAGAAGGAGCGCTTGTCTCCCTCGACGGCGGCCCCGGGCAGACACGGGGCGCGTCGTTTTCGTCGTTCCTGCAGGGCGCGAACCGGACGAGGGATGAAGAATGATCGTGCGTCACACACGCGCCATCCTGATCGCGCTCGTTATCGCGGCGCTCTTCGCGCTCTTCGTGGCTTTCGTCCCGGAAGCGGAAGCGTCGCCCGGGCTTTCGATCGAGCTGAACAACGAAGAGCAGCCGCTCGATCTTTCGACGGCCGTCAAGATCGTCTCGTTCCTGACGATTCTGACCCTCGCGCCGGCTCTCGTGATTCTCGGCACGTCGTTCACGCGCATCGTCATCGTGTTTTCGTTCCTGAAGCAGGCGATCGGACAGCCGCAGTCGCCGCCGAATCAGATCCTCGTGGGCCTCGCGCTTTTTCTGACCGCGTTCGTCATGACGCCTGTCTGGCTCCAGGTGAAGGAGCAGGCGATCGATCCGGCCGCGCGCGGCGAGATCGAAGAGAGCGAAGCGTGGTCCCGCTCCGTCGCCCCGGTGCGCGACTTCATGCTGAGCAACGTGCGCGAGCGCGACCTGACCTTCTTCCTGAACCTGCAGAAGATCCCGATGCCGCAGACGAGGGAGGAAGTGCCGATGAGCATTCTGGTCCCGGCGTTCGTCATCAGCGAAATCAGCATCGCGTTCCAGATCGGGTTCCTGCTCTTCATTCCGTTCGTCGTGATCGACATGATCGTCGCGAGCGTCCTCATGTCGATGGGGATGATGATGCTCCCGCCGGTCATCATATCGATGCCGTTCAAGATTCTCCTTTTCATACTCGTTGACGGGTGGCACCTCGTAACGTCGTCGCTCGTCAGCAGTTTCGGGTGATGTCATGACCGAAGGCGTATTGATCGATGTCATTCGCGAAGCGGCGATGCAGATTCTGATGGTGGGCGGGCCGATCCTGATCAGCGGCCTCATCGTCGGCCTCGGCATCGGACTGCTGCAGACCGTGACCCAGATCCAGGAAGCGACGATCGCGTTCATTCCGAAGATGGTGCTCGTCGTGCTCGTTTTCATTCTCGTGCTGCCGTACATGATGGCGCGCATGACCGCGTTCGCCACGACGCTCATGGGCGACTTCCGGCCGTTCATTCAGTGAGAGTGACGTCATGAACCTGAACCTCGAAGCGATCGCGGCCATCAGCCAGAAGCACGTGCCTCTGTTCGGCCTCGCGGCGCTCAGGGCGTCGGGCCTGGCGATTACGGCGCCGATGTTCGCGCACTACGCGCTGCCGAGAAGCGTGCGGAACTGGCTCATGCTGAGCATGGTGTTCGCGCTCTATCCCACGATGAACATCGTGATGCCTACGGGGGTCGCGCTGCCGCTCGTTATTGCGCAGGAACTCGCCATCGGCATTCTGATGGGGTTCGTGGCCGGGACCGTGGTGCTCGTGGGCACATACGCCGGCCGTCTTGCCGGCGTTCAGATGGGTTTCGGCATGGCGTCCGTGGTCGATCCCGCGCAGGGGGAAGAGGGGGCCCAGCTCGATCGTCTGCAGTCGCTCATCATGCTCGTCGTATTCGTTTCGCTCGGCGGTCATCTCGTGATGATCGGCGCGCTTCACAAGAGCTACCTGCTCGCTCCGATCGGTACGCCGATCGCGCCGGTCGACCTGATCGACGGTTTTCTGACGCTGATGTTCGGCATGTTTCGATCTGCGCTCGAAATCGCGGCCCCGTTTCTCGTGACCACGATGCTGGTCGAAGTCGGCCTCGGTATCCTGGCGCGAAGCGCGCCGCAGATCAACATCATGAACGTGGGGTTCGGCGTGCGTATTTTCGTCGGGCTCATCGTGATCGTCGTCTTTCTGCCCGTCTACGTGCTGATCGCCAGCCACTACGTCGAGACGATCCCGGGGCACCTCTCGAGCCTGATTCAGGCGCTGGGGGAGAACTAGATGTTCGGCCAGCACGACCGCACAGAACGGGCAACACCCCGGAAACTCGCGAAAGAGCGTGGCAAGGGTCAGGTCGCACAGGCGAACGAGTTCCGTTCGGCCCTCGTCGTATTCGTGTTCGGTCTGGCGCTCAAGTACGGCGGCGTGCCGTGGCTCTCCGGCATCGCCGACCACATGCGCTTTTCCTGGACGATCACCGGCGTGCCGCTCATCGACACGAATTTCACCGCGATGTACGCGCGTGACTGGGGAACGTGGTTCGCGATCACGCTCGCCCCCGTCATGCTGCTCGCGCTATTCCTCACGGTCGGAACGACGGGCGTAACCCAGGGCGGGTTCCTCGTAACGACACATCCCCTCAAGCCGAACTTCGGGCGCCTGAACCCGCTCAAGGGCCTGAAGCGCATCTTTTCGCAGAAGACGCTGTTCAAGCTTTTCGTCGACTTCGGCAAGGTGATCTTTCTCGGCGTCATCGTCTTCATTCACGTCAAGGGCGTCCTGCTTCTTCTGCAGGATTCGCAGTGGAAAGACATCGTTTCGTCGCTTCGCATTCTGGAATCCGAACTCGGCACGCTCGTGATTCATTGCGGGCTTCTGCTGCTCGTGTTCGGGCTTGCGGATCTCGTGTTCCAGCGCCATTCGTTCGGGAAGGACATGATGATGACGAAGCGGGAAGTGAAGGACGAAGTGAAGGACGCCGAGGGCGATCCGTACGTCAAGGCGCGCATCAAGAGCGAGCAGAGAAGTCTCGCGAAGGGGCGCATGATGCAGGACGTGCCGAAGGCGGACGTCGTGCTCACGAACCCGACTCACTATGCCGTGGCGCTCAAGTACGAGCCCGGCGAGATGGGCGCGCCGAAGGTGCTCGCGAAGGGCGTCGACCACGTGGCGTTCCGTATTCGCGAGATCGCGGAAGAGCACGACGTTCCGATCGTCGAGAACCCGGAACTGACGCGCGCCCTCTATAAAGTGGCGGATATCGGGAGTGAAATCCCGATGGATCTCTATAAGGCCGTGGCCGGAGTTCTCAGCTTCGTCTACAGGAAACGCGGCATGCATGGAATCCCGGGCGTTACGCCCGGCAACACCGGAGGAAACGGATAATGGCCGCGATTCTGGCACCGAAGAAGATCGGCCCGTTCCAGACGGACATGCTCCTTGCGGTGATGGTGCTCAGCATCGTCGGCGTCATGATCATCCCGCTGCCGGCGGCCATGCTGGACGTTCTGCTTACCATTAATCTGAGCTTCTCGCTGGTCGTGCTCGTAAACGCGCTCTATGTGCGCGGACCGCTCGACCTCAGCACGTTCCCGACGATCATGCTGATCGCCACGCTGCTCCGCCTCGCGCTCAACGTGGCCTCCACGCGGCTCATTCTCGGCGAAGCGTACGCGGGCGACATGATCAGCTCGTTCGGATCGTTCGTCGTGAAGGACAACTATGTCGTCGGCTTCGTGGTCTTCCTGATTCTCGTCGCGATTCAGTTCTTCGTGATCGTCAAGGGTACCGAGCGAAACGCCGAAGTCGGCGCGCGCTTCACGCTCGACGCGATGCCGGGGAAGCAGATGAGCATCGACGCGGACCTGAACGCGGGCCTCATCAACGAGGAAGAGGCGAAATCGCGCCGTGAGGATCTCTCCCGCGAGGCGAGCTTCTTCGGGGCGATGGACGGGGCCGCGAAGTTCGTCAAGGGGGACGCCATCGCCGGCATCCTGATCACGCTCGTCAATATTCTGGCGGGGATGGTGGTCGGCGTGCTGCAGATGGGCCTCGCGCCGATGGAAGCCGTGCAGACGTATACGAAGCTCACGATCGGGGACGGCCTCATGAGCCAGCTCCCGGCGCTCGCGCTCTCCGTCGCGGCCGGGATCGTCGTAAGCCGCGCCGCGGAGAAGACGAGCCTGGGCGAGAATCTGCAGCGGCAGCTGTTCGAAGAGAAGAAGCCGATGGCGATCGTGGCCGT
>JABDJQ010000486.1 GCA_013002425.1 Gemmatimonadota bacterium | reverse complement strand
CCTGCAGTCCGTACGCGCTGAGCGTCGCCGCGGGAAGATCGGGCGTGTGCAGAACGTAGCTCTTCCCGATATTCAGAGTGCTTCCGGTCACGGTGATGCGGTCGATATGGCTCGGCCCGTAGCTGCTGCCCTCATTGTAATACGTGTACGTCTGGCGTTTCGCCGGATTGCGCGAGAGCACGGCATCCATGTCGGAGCCGTCCCAGTCGGGCGCGAAGTCGGGACCGTACGTGCCGTTGTCGTCAATATCGCCCGTAAGCAGCGTCGTGACCTGCTGCGCGTCGCCGTACATGTTCGTGTCGCCAAGAATCATGATCGGCGTGTCGGCCGCCAGCGTAATCGCGCCCCCCGGGCTCATCGCGTCACGCACGAACGACATGACATCGTCGATCTGCTCCTGGCGCTGCCCGTCTCCGCTCGAGCAGCACTTGAAATGCACGTTGATCAGCAGAAGATCGTGATCGAACGTCCCCGGCAGATCGATCAGCGTCGCCCGCGCGCGATCCAGCCCGGTGTCCCACGCGTTCAGAATCGGATAGCGCGAAATCGTGTGCAGCTCGAAGCCGTCGTAGTCGTTGTACCACGTGCCGCCGAACACGTTGTCGACCCAGTCCGTCGTTTCGGTGCCGTCGTGGCTGTAGATCTCCTGATACGCGATGATGTCGGGCACGATGGCCTCGTGCAATCTCGTATGCTCGCTCGTCGAACTCCAGAGGCCGTCGTTCTTCACGTTGTACGTCATGATGCGCACGTGCCCCGCGTCGTCCTTCGCCAGATCGATCACAGGCGGGTCGAGCGCCGCGGAATTGTCGAAGGTGTAGGAAACGTTCGTCGAGCTGGAAGGAATCCAGTCGCCGCCGCCGCCCGTGTCGCGAAACGCGAGCCGGATCGTGTTCGACGAAAAGATCGGGCCGCCGGGCGTGGCGTCTCTTCGGATCGAGAGCTCGAATTCGTCGGCGCTGAATGCCGGCGACGCGACGAGCCCGAGATTGTCCCAGCCGACCGAAGACCCTCCGAACGTCCCGCTCCGCGAGCCGAAGTTCCAGACGAGGTCCGCGCCGAGTCCGGCCGCCGATGTCCCGGTCCCGCTGTTATTGTCGGTGTCGATATAGAGGCGCAGGTCGTTGCTCTCCTGCAGAACGAACGGCGTGCCGAGCTCGATCCGGATGAAGAGGTGAGTACCGTCGTTGCTGACCCATATGCGGTCAAAATCGATCCCCGATCCGCCCCCGTCGCCCGAGGCGTCGTCATAGGCCACCGCGACCGGCGCCCAGTCGGAGTAGTCGCCGTTCATTTCGATCGGTGTCGCGGCCGCCCACGCTCCGCCGGCGGCCAGAACGAGCCCGGCGGCAGCCAGCGAAGCAACCGTGGTGCCCGAAATCTTATGCGTTCTCATGATTGTCTCCCGTCATGCCGTAACTTATTGTAAGTAGTCGTTCGAACTCGTGCGTTTGATACCTTTATTGTGAACGGGGACAGATTTGCCGAAACCACGCCCCCACGTGACTCAGTTTTTCCGTGCCGGCGCCGGCGGCCTGATCGTCGACGAAGCCGGCCTCGTGTTCGCGTTCGAGCGCTCGGACGCGCGCGGCAACTGGCAGCTCGCCCAGGGCGGCCTCGACCCGGGCGAAGAGCCGCTCGAAGCCGCGTACCGCGAAATCAAGGAGGAGACCGGGATCAAGCGGAAGCATCTCGAGCTTCTCGATCCCGAACCGGAACTCCTCGCTTACGAACTGCCCGAAGGCAGGCGCCGTTCCAAGCTCGGCCGCGGCCAGGCGCATTACTGGTTCGCCTTTCGTTTTCTCGGCCGCGACTCCCACATCACGCTCGGCGATCAGAAGGAATTCCGCGCCTGGAAGCGAACCACGATTCATGAGCTCATTCAGCAGACGGCCGAGTTCCGGCGACCGGTTTACGAAAGGCTCTCCGTGCGATTCGCGAATCTCTTTCCCACTATTTGAGCAGGATCAATTTCTTCGTCACCGTCGACCCGCCCGACTCCAGCTTCATGAAGTAGATCCCGGCCGGCGCGCGTTCGCCGCTGCCCGCGCGGCCGTCCCACACGACGCGCTGGCGTCCGGCGGGGAACGTTTCGTTCGCGACGCGCGTTACGAGACGCCCGCGAATGTCGAACACGTCCATGCGCACTTCCGTCGCCGCCGGCAGATGGAAGACCGCAATCGCTTCCGCGCGCGTCGGATTCGGGCGCACCGACTCGAAACGCATTTTTTCGAGCTGCGGCGCCGGACCGGTCGGAACGTCGGTCGGAACGGGCGCCGTCTTCGAAAAGACGAGAAGCCCCATCTGCGGAACCGTGAGCACCGCGGACTGCGACTGGCCGTCCCACGCGATCCCTTCGGTACTCACCTGGCCTCCGTTCCCGAGGCCGTTGCCGTCGTAAACGCTCGCCTGGCTGTTGATGAGTTCGTACCAGGTTCCCGCCGACGGCATTCCGACGCGGTAATTCAATCGGTTCGCGTTGCTGAAGTTCGCGACGACCACGGCCACGTTCCCCGAACCGTCGAAGCGCTGCCATACGATCACGTTGTTCGCTTCGTCCACTTTGTAGACGTCGATCCCCGCGTTCGCTCGAAACGCCGAGTTCGTGCGGCGCTCGCCGATAATGTCCTTCATGTACTGGTAAATGGGGGCGTACGTGATCTTCTTCCCCCAGTCGATCCGGTTCCCGAGGCCCGTGCCGAAGTCAGTGTCCTCGAGCCATTCGCTCCCCTGGAGAATCGCCGGCACGCCCGCCGCAAACATCACGACCCCCTGGCCGAGCTTGACGCGGCCCTTGGCCCACATGTCGTCGTGCGGAAGGCTGCCGTCGATCGTCTTCACGATGCGCTGCCCGCCCGAGCTCGGCCACGCTTCGTCGTGCAGTTCGAGGTAGTGCATCGCCTTCGAGCCCGAAAGATACGCGCCGCCGCCTTCGAGCACGTCTTCGATCTTCCACATCTCGGGGTCGCCGAGCGCGGCGTCGAAGATCTCCTGGCGCAGGTCGTCCGTGAACTTGTCGTAGTACTGCGTGT
>JABDJQ010000455.1 GCA_013002425.1 Gemmatimonadota bacterium | reverse complement strand
CTGCTCTACAGCACGAAGACCAAGGAGGCCGCGGTCATCGACATCGGCGGCGAGTTGAGCGAGATCCTGGCCGTCATCGAGAACAACGCGCTCGACCTCAAGTACATCTTCTTCACGCACGGGCATTTCGATCACGTGATGGGATACCCGGCGTTTGCGGAGCTCTTTCCCGACGCCAGGGTCGCGATGCACCGCGGCGACTACGACGACATGTTCACGCAGCGCGACTGGATCGTGAACAACATGCCGCCCGAGTTCGTGGAGCGCCTGCGGAACAATCCGACGGGCAGGATCATGTACGACTTCGAGCCGGAATCGATCGGGAGACCGGATCTCTGGCTCGAAGGGGGCGAGACGTTTCAGATCGGCGGGAACGTGATCCGCACCGTGCACACGCCGGGGCATTCACGCGGGAGCATGTGCTACCAGGTGAACGACCGCCTCTTCTCGGGGGATCTGCTGTTCGACGGCACGGTGGGGCGCACGGATCTGCAGAACAGTTCGTTCGAAGAACTCGTGGTATCGGTGCGCGGCCTCTATCGCAATCTGCCCGACCAGACGATCGTGCATCCGGGACACGGGCCTTCGACCACGATCGGCGCGGAGAAGGAAGAGAACGCGGTCGTTACGATCGACACGTTCTACGTGGACCGCGCGCGCTAGCGGAGATAGTGAGTAAACGTTTACTTACTAACGCGGATCCGGGTCGAAAGAGCCCCCCATGGCCATCGGGTCGTGCGGCGAAGCGCGGCCGTCACCCTACTCGTTCTCCGTGAGACCCTCGGCGATCGCGGCCAGCAGCGCGCGGTCGCCCGCGTCAGCCACGAGCTGCAGCGTATGCGCCCCCGCGGGCACCAGAAGCTGCCACTCCCCTTCGCCGCCTTCCTGCTGCACGCGCTGTTCGAGCGCATAGGGCACCTGCCCCGGGCTCTTCTGCCACGCGGTTTTCTCGACGCGCGACGGGGTCGGAAAAACTTCGCCCCGGATCTTCGCCACGCGATTCGCGCCCGGCACGTCCCGCGCGCCCTCACGATCGGCTTCATCTACGAAAAAGAGGAATCCCCCGCCCTCCTTCTCGAACCAGACGGGGTACAAATGCGCCTGGATCGGAAACGCGAGCCCGATGAACGGATTCACGTATGGTTTCCGGTCGGGGGATTCCATGTTGTCCCTTTCATTTTCGACCGACGCGTAGGTTTGCCGGTCACCGCCCGCGCCGTCGGCCGCTTTCTGCGCGCAGCCGCCGTCGATCACCTTGTACAGGATGATTCCCAGGGCGAGTCCGAGCAGAGCTTTGTACGACTGCTTCATTATATACGCAGCTCGCCTTTGAGCCCCGCGTTCGAATCGCGCCGGCCGCGCCCACCCGCCTTCTGCCCGCACAACTTGTACATGTGCTGGAAGACCTTCGGCGCGCCGGCGCGCATTTCGGCCGGGAACATCAGGTACGCGGCATACGCCACGGCGAAGTCCGCGCCTTCGGGGAGCAGCGTGAAGTCGAGGTTCAGGCGGTCGTCGTCGAAGTCGAGCGCGCGTTCGATCTGATCCTTGTCGATCATGATCGCGCTCGCGGGCTCTCGATCGTCGAATCCCATCGCGCGGCACCACGCGGCGTCAATATCCTCGTCGCACGCGAGCGCCGCGCCGACCAGGGCGTGAATCGGAAACTGCGGCAGCATGGGCG
>JABDJQ010000437.1 GCA_013002425.1 Gemmatimonadota bacterium | reverse complement strand
GACGCAGATCGCGCGCGCGGAGGGGCTGCAGTCGAAGTTCGACGACGCGGGCGCGACTCTCGCGCGCGTGCTTGCCGTCGGCGGCGCCCTCTCGCCGCGCGCCGGCATTCGCTATGAGCTCGAAAAGGGCCGCCTGCTGAACTCGTCCGGCGACGCGGAGAAGAGCCGGGCTCACTTCGAGCGGGCGCTGGCGCTGGCGGAGCAGAGCGGCGAGGAATTCTTCGCGATCGACGCCGCACACATGATGGGCATCGTGGCGCCTCCCGACGCGCAACTCGACTGGAACGAACGCGCACTCGCCATGGCCGGCGCGTCCGACAATCCGGTCGCCCGCAAATGGATCGGCTCGCTCTACAACAACATCGGTTACACGTACATGGAGCAGGGCGAATACGAACTCGCCCTGGTGAATTTCCGCAAGCTGCAGGAGTTCTGCGCGGAGACGGGGAACGAATCGTTCGGCGCGGTCGCGCGCTGGTTCACGGGCAAGACGTACAGATTGCAGGGGAAAACGGAGAAAGCGCTCGCGGTGCAGCAGGAACTGCTGGCGGCCGAGGAAGAGGCGGGGGCGGCAGGCGCGTTCACGCTCGAAGAAATCGCGGAATGCCACCTGGCTCTCGGGGGCGAGGAACAGGCCCGCCGCTACTTTCTATTGACACATGAAGCGCTCCACGGTGACGAGCAGTACAAGTGGGTGCTCGACTCCGACAAGGAACGCGTAGCCCGCATTCGCGAACTCGCGGGCCTTCCCGACTAGCGATCGATCTCCTTCGCGAGAATCGCGGACTCCGCCGCGGGATGGTCGGGCTCGTCCCGGTAGTACGGGAAGAGCACGCGGTCGCGCCCCGACGACTTCGTAAGCAGAATGTCCGCAGAAGGCGCCAGGGAATCCTGGCGATCCTCCGTCGGATTTACCACGGGAACGGACTCACTCCCCGATCGACCTCCGAATTGTGCACCCAGATAGAACGAAACGATCAACGCGGCCGCCGCGGCGGTCAGTCTCGCGAATCGATTCCATCCCAATGAAGGTGTCCTGCGGAGGAGTCCCTGTTCCCGTAAAGATCTCGCGACGCGATCCTCTTCCCGGCGCGAGTAAAGATCCACCGTGCCGAGCGAGCGGAGCGCCTGCTTCTCAGATTGTGTGAGATCGTTCTTCGGTTCCCTGTTCATCTCTTCCATTTCCGTTCGCTCCATGTCCGTTCAGCCTCGTGCGCATGGCGTTTCTCGCCCGCGCCAGCTGGCTCTTCGATGTTCCGCTCTCGATCCCCAGAAAGCCGCCGATCTCGCGATGCGTGTACCCTTCCACGTCGTGCAGAACGAGAACGTCGCGATATCCTGCCGGAAGTGACGCGATCGCGCGTTCCAGATCGATTCTTTCGATCGCCCGGTTGACGCGGCTCGGGTTTTTGCCCGGGATGCCGTCGAGCGCGTCGCCGTTAAAGCCGGGGGCGTCGCCGCGCCCCGCTTTTCGTCTGTGCTCGCGCGTGCAGTTCAGTGCGATTCCCGTAAGCCACGTGCGAAGGCTCGACTCCCATCGAAATCCGGGGAGGCGTTCCACCACACGCGTCCATGTCGCCTGAATGACGTCGTCGGCGTCGCCGTTCTCGCTGCCGACCAGCCGGACCACGAGCTGATGCAGTTTCGGCCCGTGTCGCCGGTAGAGTTCGCGAAAGGCCTTCTCTTCCCTGTTCGCAAGGAAGTGGATCACCAGTTCGTGATCCGAAGCCTGTCCGTTTCGCGCTGCTGCCATGTTCGTCCCGTTCCTGCAGAAGAATGACCGAGCGGCCGGGCGCCGGATCGAGGGGGGTCCCTTCTCCCGCGCCCGGCCCTGCTCTGGCCCTTGCTACCTTATCGCTGAGCCGCCAGAATCTCCTCGAACCGCGTCAGCTGTTTCTGGAAGTATTCGTTTTCGGGGTCTTCCTTGACCGCGAGGCGAATGTAATCGACCGCATCTTCGCAATCGCCGGAGGCGTTGCAGATTTCGGCCAGCGTATCGAGAATGTTCGCTTTCATGTTCCCGGCTTCGGCCAGTTCGATCCCCTTGCGCGCGTATTCGGCCGCTTGTTCGAGATTGATCCGGTGCTCGAAGCACCACCAGGCGTAGTTGTTCAGAAGGTTCGCGTTCTCCGTCCAGCCTTCGGGCTGCGCTTCCAGTTTGTACGCGATCGCCTGCTCGACGTTCTTGTCGACGAGAATGGCGTAATCGGGAAGCAGTCCCGCACGCATATGACCGATTTTCTCGTCGGTCGTGTTCGCGGTCCGGGCGATTGCCTTCTTCAGATACGGGATGTAGATGTCCATGTCATGAGCGCGCGCCGCGATCTTGTGCATCGAATACGTCGCCTTCATGATGTCCTTGTCGCTGCTTCTGCTCGAAGCGAATACGGCGTTCGCCTGCGCCTTCACCTGATCGGGGCTGAACTGCTGGAAGTAGTTGCCGTAGGCCATCGCGTTGAAGATGTACGACTCGTACGGCGTTTCCGACTGCGGGTTCAGTTCCGAGGCGCGGCGATAGTACGCGGCTGCTTCCGCGAACATGCCTTCGTGATGACGGATTTCGCCGAGCTTCAGCGCGTCGTCTTCCGACGGCGATTTCTGGAACTGCGCGAGACGATCCGAGACCGTCTTGGGATCTTCGAGTGATTTTGCGAGCGACTCCGAGAAGCCTTTGTCTTCCTGATAGCCGAGCCAGCGATCCATCGTTTCGCCTTCCGCGTTCATCAGAATGAACGTCGGGAAATTGCGAACCGAATACTGGCGGGCGACTTCGATTCCCTTGCCCTTTTCCGCATCGATCTTGCAGAGCACGACGTTGCTCCCGATCGCGGACTTCACGACGTCGTTTTCGTACGTGGCCTTGTCGAAGGCGTTGCATGCGCTGCACCATTCGGCGCCCACTTTCATGAGGACCGGCTTGCCCTGCGCTTCGGCTTCCCGGCGGGCCTGGTCGAGATCCGTGATGGTGCCTGCCCATGCCGTGGTGCCGAGAGCCGTGACGGCCAGCATCGCGACGAGGAAGCCTCCTCCGGTTCGTTTCCGCATTTCTTCTCTCCTTGGGTGTGTTTGAGTGATCGCAGTCTTCCTGCGACGGGCGAGCGGGGGGATGGTGCCTCTCCCGCTGCTCCATTCACTTATATGAGTGACGGATATTCGGGATAAGGTTGCACGAAATTGTTCGATTGATGAAAGAAACAGGGCTTCCTGACCTGCGGGGCCGGGCAGGAAAAGGCCTACGCGCCCTCTACAGAGGGTGTCGCGGCCGAAACGAGCGGAATCGCTTCGTCGATCACGCCGCCGCCCAGAAGCCGGTCCCCGGCGAAGAAAACGGCCGACTGGCCCGGCGTAATCGCCTTCTGCGGCTCCGCGAACCGGACCCTCGCGCGTCCGTCGGCGTCGATCGTGGCCCGTCCGGCAGCCGCGCTGTGCTTGTAGCGGATCTTGACGTCGAGATCGAACGACGCGAGCGCCGCCGGTTCGATCAGGAGCGACACTTCGCCGAGAACCGCGCCCGACGCGTACAGCTCTTCCTCCGGCCCGATGTAGACACGATTCCGGATCGCGTCGATCCGCGTCACGTAGAGCGGCTCGTCGCCGCCACCGACACCGAGGCCGCGGCGCTGCCCGATCGTGAAC
>JABDJQ010000404.1 GCA_013002425.1 Gemmatimonadota bacterium | reverse complement strand
GCCTTTCTGGAAGCGCTGGTACCTGAACGGCCACATGAACCTCGCGCGGGACTCGAACTGGCAGACAAAATACCCCGACAGCCGGCTTCTCATGGAACCGGTGGAGGAACTGCGCCTCGAAGCGGCGCTCGAACTCGAGGGGCCCTGGGCCAACGTACGGGCGGGGGACGTGCAGTCCGCGCTCGGCCCGAACGACCTCACGCTCTACGAAAGAAACGCGTTCGGCCTGCACGGCGCTCTTTTCACGGACGACGCGCAACTCGATCTGGTCGGCGCGCGCGCGAAGGGCGAGGTCTTCTATCAGACCCCGACCGACTCCCTCGGGATTCGGGCCGACGGAACGGCCGGGCCCTACCGGCTCGCGCATTCGCCGATCGTGCGGGGAAGTGAAACCGTCTACATCGAAGTACGTGACCGTTTCGATCCGACGATCGTGCGCGAACGAACGCCGCAGACGAGACTGATCGACTACACGGTCGACTACGCGCGCGGCGTCGTGACATTCCAGGAACCGATCGCGAGCGAGACTTTCGACGACCATCACGTCTACATCGCGATTCAGTATTCGTACGACTCGCGCGAGAGCGGATACGAGCGCTACCTGGCCGCCGGACGCGGCGAGACGACCGTGCTCGACCGCGCGACGGTCGGCATGACCTACGCGACGGAAATCGACGACGCCGGTTCGTGGGAGGGGGGCGACGAACGTCCGATGCCGCTGCGTCACCACGCTTACGGGGCGGATCTCGACGTAACGGTCGTGGACGGGACCTCCGTGCGGGGCGCCTACGCGAGAAGCGACACGGGGCAGTGGGGCAAGGCGGCGCGAAACGAAGCCGTCACGCTCGGCTTCGATTCGCACACGTTCGAACGACTGCGACTGCACGGCGATTACAAGCGGTTTGAAAACGCGTTCGAACCGATCAGCAACAATTTCCTCGTCGGCCAGAAGGACAAGGAGCGCTGGGACGTCGGGCTCGAGCTCGACGTGTCCGCCGCAGTGGGCGCGCACGCTTCGCAGCGCGTCTCACGCGACCTGCGCGCGGCGTCCGACGGCCGGCAGCTTCGTGACAGAAGTCATATCGCGGGTACCGAACTTCGCGGGCGGACCGGCGTTCCCGATTTTCGCGGCGAAGTCGAAATCAGAGACCGGTACGACGAGAACGACCGCAACCGGCTCGACGACCGCAGAACGACGACGCGGTGGGAACTCGCCGACGACTACGCGCGCTTCGACTGGGCCGCCCGCTACGAGAACGAGCAGTTCGACCAGCGCGGAGGCGAAGGCGGCGCCGAAGAGACGATTCATCGCTTCAAGATCTCGCCGCGGGCGGATCTCGGCGCGGGATTCGCCTGGGCGGCGGAGGCCAAGAGCGAGCTTACGAAGGACCGCGTGCGCGGTCTCTACCGCGAACATCGCGCGCACTACCGCACCGAACTCGAGTTTCGCGCCGAGAAACGCCTGAGCGCGCTGGGCGCCTGGGAGGGGAGTCGAACGGTCGATCTCGAGCGCGAGGCGTTCGGCTTCGGAGGGGGCACGCCGCGCGAGCACGCCTACGGTTATTCCGTCGGCGCGAACTGGCGCCCGTTCCGCCGCTGGGAAACGACCGCGCGATACGAAAACCAGCGCACGCGCGACGACATGCTGGCGGTTATCCGGAACGAGTCCGAAACGTACCGGCACGAACTCTTCTTCGTTCCACACCGGGATCTCGAGTTCCATGGGGAGTTCGTGTTCACGGATCTCGAGGACGTTCGCAAGATCGGCGTCACGGGCGCGGGGAGCAGACGCCGCGACCGCGAGTACCTGTTCGACGTCAACTACAACTACGACGAAACCGTATCGCTCACGACCGGCTTTCATTTTCACGAACGCAACATCTTCGACCCGTTCGCTACGGAGACCTGGGTCCGGCGCGTATTCGCCGGCGTGAACGCGCACTTCCTGCAATCGCTCGAAGGGACCGCGGAACTGCAGTACGCGTGGCTCGACGGCGAGCCGATCGATCACCCGGACGGGCTCTCGTCGATCGAGAACCAGCGCCTCCGCTATCTGTTCGAACTCGCGCTCGATATACGGACCCGCGGGCGCCTCGCGCTGGGCTACGAGGGCGTCGACTACGAAGAACCGAGCACAGCGGACGCCGCCAACGACTTCATGGCCGACCGCGCGTATCTCAAACTGATCACGAGATTTTAGGGATGAGAAACAACGACATGCATCGACGGCTTGAAAAGAGACGCGCTTCGTTTCCCTTCCTGATGAGCGCTGCCGCGCTCGTTCTCGGGCTGTGCCTCGCGGTCACGCCGGCATTCGCCGCTGTCTTCGTTACCAACGCGCCGGGCGCGGTCGACGAGAACGCGACCGGATCTTTCACGACGGAAGTGGTGCGATCCGGCGGTCCGGCGATCTGTACGTTCGAACTGACCGTGAACGCGTCGTTCGCGAGCGTGGATACGCTTACGCCGCCTGCAGGGTGGTCGGCCACGGTCGTCGGCAACGTGATCACCTGGACGGCGACCGGGCCGTGCATCGCCGACGGCGACACGCTCCTCGTCAACTGGACGGCGGATGCGCCGGGGTCGGGCGGCGACTACGCGAACAACTGGGACGCGGGCGGCGGAACGGCAACAGGATCCTTCGATACGCACGTCAACGAGCCGAACTTCGGCAATTCATCCAAGAGTGTCGTGGATCGCAGCGGCGGCGACGTCGAACCGGGCGATTCGTTGCGCTACACGGTGCACGTCGTCAACAGCGGCGACATGACCGCGACGGGCGTGATCGCGAACGATACGCTTTCTACCGATTTCTCAGCCGCCGTCGTGATCAGCGGCGGGAGCATCATCGACCCCGGCCCGCCGATCGTGATCGGTACGGGACCGGCGCCCCTAGCCGCGGGCGATACGACGACCATCGTGTTCGACGCCTTCGTGGCGGCCTTGACGCCGGACAGCACGACCGTACTGAATCGGGCCTGGCACATCAGCGGCCAGACCGCGCGCGCGCCGACGAACACGACGAACTCCCTCGTGATCAACCCGACGGATCTCACGACCTCGACGAAGACGTCCAATGACGTGAACGGCGGCGTGCTGGCTCCCGGCGACACGCTCCGTTACACGATCGCCGTGAACAACACGGGAGGCGCCGACGCGGGCAACGTAACGGTCCGCGACACGCTCGACCCGGACGTGGCGGCCGTCGCGAATCTCGGCCCGGCCGTCATCGAAAGCGCCGGCCCGCCGATCGCGATTCGCTGGGACGCGGGAACGATCGCGTGGAATGATGCCGACACACTCGTTTTCGACGCCGTACTGGCCTTCCCGCTCGACAACGGAACGACGATTCTGAACGAAGCGCTCGTCACGTCTGACGACACGACGCCGTTCACGACCGCACAGACTTCGGATGCGGTGACATCGGCTCCGTCTTTCTCGGGTTCCTCGTCGAAGAGCGTCGTCGACCGGAGCGGGGGAGACGTCGAACAGGGCGATTCGCTCCGCTATACCGTACACATCGTGAACGACGGAAACATGGACGCTACGGGCGTAGTAGTGCGGGACACGCTGTCGACCGATATCGCGAGCGCCGTGATCGTGAGCGGCGGGAGCATCATCTCCGCCGGGCCGCCGATCATCATCGGCACCGGCCCGATCGCGCTCGCCGCCGGCGACACGGCCACGATCGTCTTCGACGCGTTCGTCGCCGATCCGCTCGCGGACGGCACCGGTATTTCGAACCAGGCATCGGTCGTATCCGATCAGACCACGCGACAGACGACGAACACTACGAACACGACCGTCGTCGCCCCGATCCTGACGACGTCGACGAAGACTTCGAACGACGTGAACGGCGGCGTGCTCGCCCCGGCCGACACTCTCCGCTACACGATCGCCGTCAACAACACCGGCGCCGGCACGGCGCGCAACGTCACCGTGCGCGATACGCTCGACACGAACGTCGCGGCCGTCGCGAACCTCGGCCCGGCGGTCATCGAAGACGCCGGTCCGCCGATCGCGATTCGCTGGGACGTCGGCACGATCGCGGGGAATGATGCAGACACACTCGTCTTCGACGCCGTTCTCGCGTTCCCGATCGACGACGGCACGGACGTTTTGAACGAAGCGCTCGTCACGTCCGACGAAGCCGCGCCGTTCACGACCGCGCAGACGTCGGACGCGGTCACGTCGGCAGTCGACTTCTCGACGATCGCGAAGACGTGGGCCGATGACGACGGCGGCCTGATCCAGCC
>JABDJQ010000399.1 GCA_013002425.1 Gemmatimonadota bacterium | reverse complement strand
GATCCCGGGCGCGAACTTCGGCAGGAAGTGGACGACCGGAATGTGAATCCAGAGATAGACGAGCGCGAGCAGCACGGGCACGAAGATCGAAAACGCGAACGTGGGCTCTTTCAATGTGCGTGCAAGTGCCCCGATTTCACCGGTTTTGCCGAATTTCCTCAGAAGCTGCGGGAAGAGGACGAAGCTTGCGGACGACGTGATATAGACGAGCATGCCCGCAATCGTACCGGCGATGCCGTAGTAGCCGAGCTCGATGCGCGGGAGCATGGCGATGATCACGAGCTTGTCCACCTGGCGCAGCAGAAAGCCGAGCCAGAGATACGCGAACACGGGGACGCCCCGCTTGAAGAGATGCCAGACGAGCGCTCCGTCCCATTGGATGCGAAACCGGAACGTGGCCCGCGATCGGAGAAAGAGCACGGCCGTCATGTTCGAGACGATGAGCGCCACGATGAGACCGTAGATCCCCATCTTGTAGACGAGGCCGATCGAAAGGGCGAAGTTCAGCAGCGACTGGATCGTCCAGCTTTGCGAGATGGGCGTGAAGTTCTGGTCGGCCATGAAGACCTGGTTGTAGAGAAACGTCTGGATCTGGAGCACGAGCGCGGCGCCGATCAGGGGAAGCGCGACGCGCGTCAGGGTTTCGTAGGAATCGCGGCCGAGAAACGAGATGAGGCAGAGAACCAGAAAGATGATCGTGGTCGTTCCGATGATGGCCGTATAGCCGGCGTTGCGGAACGCCTTCGCCTTCTCCTTCTCGCCTTTGCCGAGCAGGAACGGCACTTCGCGTTCCATGCCGTTCAGGATGCCGAGATGCGCGAAGCCGCCCTGGTCGTAGATCTGAAGCAGCGCCGTCCATCCCCCGTACGCTTCGGGGCCGAGGAGACGCGCGACGATGAACCCCCGAATGATGGCCGCGAAGCGCGCGACGTACTGGCTGGTCGCGTACCCGCCCCAGTCCTTGAGTGTCTTGACGACGCTCATTCGAGGTCCTTGTAGTAGCGCCCGCGCGTGGGAACGACGGCCGCCGTGGGGCAGACCCGAAAACATTCGACGCAACTGATGCACGTCTCCGCTTCGAACTTGAGATCGAGCCCTTCGTGCTGCAGCGAAATCGGTTCGCATACGGCGACGCACGCGCCGCAACCGATGCACTTCTCATGGAGGATCTCGAGGAACGGTTGTTTCCCGCGATCGTTCCCGGCGCTCAAAAGATCGCCCACCGGTTGACGGGAATGATGCGAAGGCTCGCGAGAACGAAGTCCCGCGGCAGCGAGAGCAGGTCGCGAAGGAACAGAAGCGGGCGGACGCGGCCGCTCTGATGATCGAGCAGCGACGCGATCTTTTCGCAGAGATGGTCGAGCTGATCGTCGGAATAGCGATACACGAGTTCCGCCATACGGAAGTAGACGTCGTTCACGCGGCCGACGCTCCGGTGCCACTCCTTCTGATAGCGCGCGAGTTCCGGCGCCAGGTTGTTCGAACGCAGTCCCGCCGCCGCGCATTCGCCCGCGATTGCCGCGGCTTCCATCGCGTTCATGATGCCGCCCCCGGTCAGCGGGTTCGGCTGATGCGCCGCGTCGCCGACGAGCACGATCCCGTCGCCGTAAATCTTCGCGAGCGAAGGCGACTTGCACGCCGCGCCCCCGAGCCATTCGATTTTCTCGCAGTCGGGATCGAAACGATCGATGAGGCGTTCCGCGAACGGCCCGGCGGGGACGCGGCCCGAACGCGTGGCGTCGATTCCCACGCCGACGTTCCAGATCGGCCCGCCGCCCGGGAACGCCCAGCCGTAGCCGCCCGGCGCGACGTCGTTCCCGAAGTAGAATTCGAG
>JABDJQ010000381.1 GCA_013002425.1 Gemmatimonadota bacterium | reverse complement strand
CCTTGTCTTCTTCGCTCAGCTCGTCCATTCCGAGAATGGCGATGATGTCCTGCAGTTCCTTGTAGCGCTGCAGAATGCGCTTCACGCCCTGGGCCACTTCGTAGTGGCGGTCGCCGATGATGTTCGGGTCCATGATGCGCGAGGTCGAATCGAGCGGATCGACGGCGGGATAGATCCCGAGCTCGGCGATCGAACGCGAAAGCACCGTGGTCGCGTCGAGATGCGAGAACGCGGTGGCGGGCGCGGGGTCGGTCAGGTCATCCGCGGGAACGTACACGGCCTGCACGGACGTGATCGAACCCGACTTGGTCGACGTGATGCGCTCCTGCAGCTCGCCCATTTCCGTACCGAGCGTCGGCTGGTAACCCACGGCGCTCGGCATGCGGCCCAGAAGCGCGGACACTTCGGAACCCGCCTGCGAGAAGCGGAAGATGTTATCGACGAACACGAGCACGTCGCTTCCGGACTGGTCGCGGAAGTACTCGGCCATCGTGAGGCCCGAGAGCCCGACGCGAAGGCGCGCCCCCGGCGGTTCGTTCATCTGGCCGTACACGAGGCACGTCTTGTCGAGAACGCCGGACTCGCTCATTTCCATATAAAGGTCGGTGCCTTCGCGGGTGCGCTCGCCCACGCCGCAGAACACGGAGTAACCGCCGTGCTGCTTCGCGATGTTGTTGATGAGCTCCATGATGATGACCGTTTTACCTACGCCGGCGCCTCCGAAGAGACCGGTCTTTCCACCCTTCACGTACGGGGCGAGAAGGTCGACGACCTTGATGCCCGTTTCGAACATCTGCGTCTTCGGTTCGAGCGTGTCGAACGCCGGCGATTCCCTGTGAATCGGCATCCGCGGCGTGTCGGCAGGAAGGTCGCCCTTCTTGTCGATCGGCTCGCCGAGCAGATTCCAGACGCGTCCGAGCGTCTTCTCGCCCACGGGAACCGAAATCGGCGCGCCCGTATCCTTGCAGTCCATGCCGCGAATGACGCCGTCTGTCGACGACATGGCCACCGCGCGGACCTGGTTGCGGCCGAGGTGCTGCTGCACTTCCGCCGTAATCGCGATTTCGTTCCCGTCCACCGTCTCTTCCAGTCGAATGGCGTTGTAGATCTCGGGGATCTCGCCTTCGTTGAATTCGACGTCCAGAACAGGTCCGATCACCTGTACGACTCTGCCGGTGCTCATTACCGATCTCCTCTGATTAATTCAGCGCTTCTGCGCCGCCGACGATTTCTGCGATCTCCTGCGTGATCTTGGCCTGGCGCGCCCGGTTGTACGAGCGCGTAAGGAGTCGCTTGATCTCTTCGGCGTTGTCGGTTGCGTTTTTCATGGCGACGCGCCGCGCGGCCTGTTCGCCCGCCGCGGTTTCGAGAAGCGCCTTGAAGATGCGATTGTTGATGATCGCGGGAATCAGATTCTCGAGAATCTCTTCTGCTGACGGCTCGAGAATGTACTCGCTCGTCACTTCTTCGTCATCACCGACCTGCATGGGGAGAATCGTCTCCGTGACAGGCTTCTGCGATGCGACGGAAACATAGTTCGAATACACGATCCGAAGCTCGTCGACCGTGCCGTCGAGAAAACGCTCCTGCAGCGTCTCGGCAATGAGACGCGCGTCTTCGAACGACGGCCAGTCCGTGATGTTCGTCGTTTTCGACGCCACTTCGTAGCCCATGTAGCGGAGCGCGTTCGCGCCCTTGCGTCCGATGACGTGCAGTTCGTACGAAACGCCGTCGTCGGTCAGCTCCTGGGCCACGTCGCGCGCCATCCGGATCACGCTCGCGTTGAACGCGCCGCACAGTCCGCGGTTCGTGGTCACGACGAGAAGCGCCACGCGTTTTACCTCTTCGCGCTTCTGGAGCAGCGGAAACTGTTCGATGTATTCGGCCAGGTTCACCTGGCTCAGAATCTGGCCGAGCTTGTCCGCATACGGACGCGTCGCATGAAGGCGGTCAGCCGTCTT
>JABDJQ010000309.1 GCA_013002425.1 Gemmatimonadota bacterium | reverse complement strand
CCGCCTGGTACCCGAGCGAAAGCGATGTCTTCCCGCCGCCGTCGCGCACGTACGTCGCGTTCACGTTGAAGACCCGCTCGCCGAAGCGAACGAGTTCCGGATCTTTTCGCGTGCGATGGGATCTCGTAGTACCGAGCAAGAAAACGGCCTCTAACAGATTCGTCTTCCCCCGCCCGTTCGGCCCCCAGATCGCCACGCTCTCGCCGCCCGGCTCGATCGACAACTCCGCATAGTTGCGGAAGTCGTTCAAACGGAGCGACTCGAGTCTCACTCGGCCAGGCGGAGAGGCATCAACAGACAGAAGTAATGTTCGTCCTTCTCCTGCTCCACCGGCTCGAAGATCCCCGCTTTGATCGGCGAGTCGAGCTTCACCTTCACATTGTCGCCGTCGATGTATTTCAGAATGTCGGAGAGGTACGTGGCGTTGTAGCCGATGTCCATCTCCTCTTCCGCGTAATTCGCGTCGATATGATCCGTGGCCTCGCCGAGATCGGGCGTGTTCGACTTCAGAACGACCGCGTTCTTGCGTACCGAAACCTGCACCTGGTGCGTCAGGCTGTCGCTCAGAATGGCGACGCGACGGCACGACTGCATGAGGTCGGTGCGATCCACGATCAGGTCCTTCCTGTTGTCCTTCGGAACGACCTGCTCGTAGCGCGGGAACGGCCCTTCGAGCAGTCGCGAGTAAACCACCGTGCCCTCGAACGAGAAGACCAGGTAGTTGTTGTCGACCTTGATGTCGACCGGCTGGTCCGAGTCCGCCGCGATCTGCGTCATCTGCCCGAGCGCCTTCGGCGAAACGAGGAACTCTTTCTTCCCCTTGATGGGAAACTCGCCGATCTGTTCCATGCGGGCAAGGCGATAGCCGTCGGTCGCGACCATTTCCATCTTGCGCGGCTCCATGCGCCAGAAGATTCCGTTCAGCGCCGGTCGCGTTTCGTCTTTCGAGACGGCGAACGCGGTCTTCTGAATCATGCGCTGCAGAATGTTCGCGGGGAGCTGAAGCTCTTCGCGCGCCTGCACCTGCGGGATCTTCGGGAACTCTTCTTCGACGATGCCCTGAATCTTGTACTGCGTGTCGCCGCACGTGATCTGAATGCGCGTTTCGTCTTCGAGTTTGAGACGGACCGGTTTGTCGGGCAGCAGGCGCACGATTTCGCCGAGCCGGCGCGCCGGAACCGTGATCATGCCCGCGCTCTTGACCTCGCCGGAGAGCTTCGTCGAAATCGACGTGTCGAGATCGGTCGAAATCACAGTGATCGAGTCGCTCTTCACGTCCAGCAGGAGGTTCGAGAGAACGGGCAGCGTGGTTTTCGGCGGAACGACATTCAGGACCAGGTCAAGTGTCCTGGAAAGGTCGCTCTTATCTGTCAGGAACTCCATCTGGAACCTCCGCAATTCTAAGCAGTTCCGCATGTTGAAGTGAGCATTTCTCTAGAATTTTCAGTATAGGCGGCGACCCCGTTTCGAACAAGGGAAAAGGGGGTGTTTTGGCGGGCCGTAATACCCTGATTTCAATGGGTTTAGGCTGCCTTCTCCGACGATCTCAGACCGACAGCCTGTAAAGCGCTCCCAGAGCGACACTTGCGCCGAAAACGACGGCCATCGGAAGCTTCCATTTTCGGATCGCCGCGAACGATCCGGCCGCCAGAACGAGAGGGACCCACTGCACCGTGGACCACTCGGGAAAGAGGAGACGCGCGCCGAAAATGCCGGACATCTCCCGCACTTCGCCGAAGAGCACGTGGACCGCGAACCAGACCGCGAGGTTCGCGATGACGCCGACCACGGCCGCGGTGACCGCGGCGAGCCCGGCGGAGATGCCGCGGTTCGTGCGGAGCTTCTCGATATACGGCCCGCCGAGGAAGATCCACAGGAAGCAGGGGGCGAACGTGGCCCATGTCGTCACGATCGCGCCGATCGTGCCGCTCACCATCGGACTCGCGCCGTCCGCATGGCGGAACGCGCCCAGAAAGCCGACGAACTGCACGACCATGATGAGCGGCCCGGGCGTCGTTTCGGCCATCCCGAGTCCGTCGAGCATTTCGCCCGGCTCGAGCCAGCCGAACTGCGCCACCGCTTCCTGGGCGATATACGCGAGCACCGCGTAAGCGCCTCCGAACGTCACGAGCGCCGTCTTGCTGAAGAAGACGCTCTCGACCGTCCAGACATGGTCGCCTCCGTAGAGCGCGGTCAGAAGTACGACGGGCGCCGCCCAGATCGTGCCCCACGTCAGAAACACGCGCACCGCGCGGCCGGCCGAAGCGCGCGTGTGGGCCGGCGGGTCCCGTTCCAGAATGTCGTCAATCGTGCGGGAGTCTTCGTCCGCCTCGTCGTCCGGGTCCGGCTGCGCGCCGGCCGGGGAGAAAACCCCTGGCGTGAAACGCCCGCCCGCGAGCCCGATCAGCGCCGCGCCGAAAACGACGAGCGGAAACGGCGCGTCGAAGAAGAAGAGCGCCACGAATGCCGAAAGGGCGAGCGCGATCTTGACGGGATTCTTCAGCACTTTGCCCCCGATGCGAAGCAGCGCGTCGAGAACGACCGCGAGCACGGCCGCCTTGAGCCCGTAGAAGAGCGCCACGACGAGCGGCACGTCGCCGAGCGCGACGTACATCCAGGAGAGCGCGAGAATCGAAAGGAAGCCGGGCAGAATGAAGATGAGTCCCGCCGTGAGCCCGCCCTTGTAGCCGTGCAGCAGCCAGCCGAGATAGGTCGCGAGCTGCTGCGCCTCCGGGCCGGGAAGCAGCATGCAGTAGTTGAGCGCGTGAAGAAAGCGGTGCTCGCTCACCCATTTTTTCTCGTCGACGAGAATGCGGTGCATGACCGCGATCTGGCCCGCCGGGCCGCCGAAGCTTTGCGCGCCGACACGCGTCCACACCTTGACGGCGTCGGCATACGGAATCGCGGCGGGAGCGTTTCGGCGCGCGCTCGGCGCGTTGTTCCCGGTCATGCGTCGAAGAGGCCCGGGGGGGTCGGCTTCCTGCGTTTCCGCTTTGCGGGCGGGCGTGGCGCGCGGGAGGGTGGAGGCGCCTCTTCGCGCGGCGCCGACAGATCGAGCGGCTCGATCACTTCGGGCGAGTCGTTCCGGTAGTTGTTGACGAGGTTCGAAACGGCATAGGCCGTCATCTCCTTCGCCGGGTACGAAACGAGCAGCTTCTTCGCCTCGCGCGCGGGCGCGTCAATGTCGAGCCAGCGTTCTTCGCCGGCCTCGGAGAGAATGACGGGCATGCGGTCGTGAATCGGCGCCACGAGTTCGTTCGGGGCCGTCGTGAGAATGGCGTAGCGAAGCTGATCGCCGCGCCGGTCGAAGATCCCCGCGAACGCGAAGACGTCCTCGTCGCGCAGGCAGATCCGGTGCGGCACCTTGCCGTGGTCGGTCTTCATCCATTCGTAGAAACCGTCCGCGTAGACGATGCAGCGTCGTTTCTGAAACGCGTCCCGGAAAGCCGGCCGGGTATCGACCGTCTCCGATCGCGCGTTGATGTGAATGCGCGGCTTCTTCTCTTTCGTGTTGCCCGGAATGAAGCCCCAGCGGCCGAGACGGATTGCGTGCGGTTCCTCGTTGATCGTGATCGGAAGATCCTGCTCGGGCGCCGCGTTGTAGTGCGGGGGTTCGTCGAACAGTTCGGGCGGCGCTGCGCGCTGCGGCCGCGCCCGAATCACCTCGTGAAGCATGATCATGGAGTAACGTCCGCACATGCATGCATTGTAGCACTCGCCCCTGCTCTTGCTATAATGGCGAAAATGGCGAAAACATCGAACACATCCGGGTCACGAGGAGAAGGCGAAAATGGACGAGAAGCGGAAGAGATACGAAAACGACACGATCGCGATTACGTTCGCGCCCGCGCGGTGCATTCACGCGGCGGAATGCGGGCGCAACCTGAGCGCGGTCTTCGACGCCGAAAAGAAGCCCTGGATCGATCCGAACGGCGCTGCCGCCGACGCGATCGCGGACACGATCCACAAGTGCCCCTCCGGCGCGCTGCAGTACGAACGGAAGGACGGGCGGCCGGATGAGGCGCCCGCCGGACGCAATACCGTGCGCGCCGTGAAAAACGGTCCCGTATACGTGCGTGGAAACCTCGAGATCCTGAACGCGGACGGGGACCTCGTGCATCGCGACACGCGGGTGTCTCTCTGTCGCTGCGGCGACTCGAAGCACAAGCCGTTCTGCGATAACACGCATATCGAAGAGAAGTTCGCCGCGCCGGCCGGCATGGCGGATCGGGAGAGCGCGCCAGGATCGGCGTCAGCGCCGGGATCGGAGCCGGGAGCGCTTCGCATGACGCTCGCGCTGAACGGTCCGATTCTCATGAGCGGGCCGTATGCGGTAATCGACGACGAAGGAAAAGTGCTGTTCGAAAGCGAAAAGGGCGCGCTCTGCCGCTGCGGGAAGTCGAGCAACAAGCCTTTCTGCGACGGCGCGCACAAGCAGGGATGGACCGCGGACTGAGCGTTCACGGCCCCGGGCGGGCCTCGTCTCGATCGCGCCCCTCGTGCCCGCCACGCCCGTCGCGCGATCCGCGGCCGCGGCCGGGGCCGGGGCCGTGGGGGGGGGCGCCGAGCTCTCTTCCCCACGGAAACTGGGCGAGATATTTCTCCCGCTGCTCCGCGTCGAGCGCGCTCATCTGCCGGAACATCGCCTCTACCACGAGCGAATCGATCGCGCGCTGCATTTCCGCCCGCTCGCCCATGATCTGCTGCACTTCTTCTTTCGTCCCGGCGCTCTGCAGCCGCAGCATCAGCGTATCGCGCCGCGCATGAGCGACGTCCCTGTTCTCGAAAATGCGCGGCAGATACTCTTCGTGAACTTCCTGGAAAACCGCGCGCTGCTCGTCCGTGAGCGCCAGTTCCTCCGCGAGTCGTTCGAAGCGACGCTCCATGAACGCCCGCCTCCGTTCTTCCTCTTCCGCCGGCGTTCTCCCGGTGCGTTCCCTGCCGGGCCTCCACGATTCCCGATATCCATCGGTACGCCCGTTGCGGGGCTCCACTCCGCCGCCTCGAAGCAGGTGAATGCCGAGCCCCAGGTTCAGGCCCACGGAAATCGCGAGAATCAGGAACGCCCAGCGCTTCATCGCAGGTTCTCGTCTGTGAACGAGGTAAGGAAGGCCGTATCGAGCGTTTCCCCTTCGCCGTACGCGAGGAGCGCGACGCTCTCGTCGTCTGTCGGGCCGCTTTCGAGTTCCGGCGAAACCGTGTCGCCGAGGTAGACGCCGAGCAGAATGCCCGCCGCCATGGCGAGGCCGCCCGCCAGGCGAAACGGCGTGCTGATGGCGCCCTTACGATCCGCGATACGGGCCCGCACGCCAGGGTAAAGCGAATGCCCGAGCCGGGGCTCCGGCGCTTCCCGCAGCAGACGATCCGTTTCGTTCATCTCGAGCCTTCTTCGTCCGTTCTCTTCGCTCATTCCCTCACCAGTTCCGTTCGCAGCGCCTGCATGCCCCTGTGCAGAAGAGATTCCACCGCGGGCACCGAGGTTCCCATCGCTCCCGCGACCTCGTGCTGACTCATTTCATGAAAGCGTTGCAGCACGATTGCCTCTTTCTGACGCGCCGGCAGCTTGTCGAGCGCCGCCTGAAGCCGGCGATCCCGTTCCCGGCGCTCGATCGCCCCGTCCGGACTTTCGCCCGTGTCCCGCACGAGATTCTGCGCGGAATCGAGCCCGACCCATTGCAATACCTTCCGCCTGCGCAGCGCGGTGCGCGCGAAGTTGCCGGCGATGCGAAAGAGCCAGCTGCGGAACTTTCCCTCCGGCCGGTAGCGCGAAGCCTGTTCGAATACACGAACGAACGTCTCCTGCGCCAGATCGCGCGCGTCCTCCCGATTGCCGAGCATGCGCGCCAGAAACGCGAAGACCGGCTGCTCCCACGCTTCGACCAGTTCCCGGAAGGCCGCTTCCTCTCCCGCGGCAATGCGCGCCATTCGCTGGTCGTCTGTCACGTCGGGGCGATCCTGTCTCTCCGAAAGCGCGCGAACCGGCCCCGAAGGGCCGGCCGCGCCGGATGTTTACGATCACAGTACCGGTGGCGCCGGCGGACACGGGCCTACTTGCGCCCGAACGGGCCGCCTTCGTGCCATCCGGAATGACCGGAAGGCCCCCGGCCGCCTGCAACCCCGTGCAGCGTCTGCAGCGCATCGTACACCTCGAGCTGGTCCGCGTTAAGAAGACTCTCGATCGCATCGTGCATCGCCTCACGCATCGCTTCCCGGTCCTCGTGCCGGTCGCGCACGCCGGGGTCGGTTCCCGCGGCTGCGATCGCTTCTTCCAGCCGCTCCCTGCGAGCCGCGCGCTGTTCCGCGAAGAGCGAGGCCAGCTCCGCCGCCTGTCCGGCGTCGAGATCGAGAACGTCCGTCAGGAAGGCTACCCTCCTGTCGTCGGATTCACTGTTGTCCAGGCGCTCGAGATGCTCCTGCATCCGCTCGGCCCTGTGCTCGGCCCGCGATGCGGCGAACGCCGCCGCCTGCTCTTCGGTCAGCACGGAGGTCATCGCCTCGTGGTTGCCGGCGCGAAGCGCCTCGTGCGCGGCTCTGAATTCCTCGTGCGTCATGCCGCCGGAGTGGAACTGCTCGCGCAGAGCGTCCATTTCTTCTCTGTGAGAAGCGAACATCGTCTGAAGCTGTTCTCTCTGTTCGGTGGTAAGACCGAGTTCTTCTGCCATTTCGCTCAGCGACTCACCCGGTTTGCCGTCGTGCCCCCGTTCACGATTCCCCTGACGGGCGCCGTCTCGCGGACCACGCTCCCGGCCGTATCGATTCGCCATCGCGGCGCGCCGCTCTTCGCGGGCCTGTTCCGATTGATCGCCGAGATACGTGACGAGCGTCAGGAACTGTTCCCTCTCGAGCGTATTCTGACTCTGCTGCAGGAAGTCCATCATCCCCTCACGGCGCGATTCGTTCTGCTGCCAGGATTCGTAGGAGTTCCGCATCGGTTCGACCTGTGCCGTCGTAAGCGGTACCGCTTTCTGCATTTCGGTCCAGTCCGGAAGGGCAACGCTCGAAGATGCCGGCGCTTCCGCGGGTGACGAGGTCCCCATGATGTCCGAAAACGTGGCTTCGTCGTCATTGCAGCCGCTCATGATCAGGCCGGATGCAAGAACCAGGAAAAGGACGCCGGTAAGAAATTGACCGGCTTTACGCATGCTGTTCATTTCAGATACCTCCCGAGTTTAAGCACTCTGCCTACCCCAACGGAGGAAAGGTCGGAATCATGCGCTCTTTTTTCGAGAATGCGCCATTCGGTCAGGAAGGTTCTCGCGGGGGCCGGACCGAGTCCGGCAGCGAGGCGACGAAAGCGCGGATCTCGTCTCGAACCCGCCGGTAGTGATCGAGCGCCTCTTCTTCCGTGCGGGCTCCGCGGGCAAGACGGGGAGGGTCTTCGAACCCGACATGAATCGTCTTCACTCCCCGCGGGAAGATCGGGCAGTTCTCATTCGCGTGGTCGCAGACGGTGACGACGAGATCGAGCTTCTTATCCACGAATTCATCCACATGGTTCGAGCGGGCGCCCTGCATCGATACGCCGGCTTCGGCCATCACACGAACGGCGTTTTCGTTCACGCCATGCGGATCGGTTCCCGCGGAATACGCCTCGATCGAATCCGGGTGCAGATGACGGCACCAGTATTCGGCCATCTGACTTCGGCACGAGTTCCCGGTACAGAGAAAGAGAACGCGCAGTCTGTTTGTCTTCATGAGATCGATTTCCCCGTGCGTCTGAATACGTTTTGTCCACGCCTTCTTACTATTTCATAAGGAAAATTAAGGTGGTAGTAGAAGTAGAAGAACGGTGGACTCTGTGGACAGTTTTTCATATTGCTCCTGCGGGCCTTGTCGCGAAACGGTTTTTCGAGAAAGGTCCTCCTTCGTACGAACCCCATAAGAGGTGGACGGGTTGCGCACAACTCACGAGTTATCGACAACGCTTCGCAAAGCGCCGGGTTATCCCGCAAAGCGCCGGGTTTGTGCACCGGGTTGTCCTCACTTCGCACAGACAAAAAAATGAGGCGCAGGCGCGCCTCATGTAAGGTTTGTCTATAAAGTTTTCAGGCGGTCAAACGCTCGGTCATGTCGTCGATACGATTGCGGAAGTGCTCGTCGGCCTTCAGCAGTCGTTCGATCTTCTGACACGCGTGGAGGACCGTGGAATGATCGCGTCCGCCGAAGCGCGCGCCGATCTGGCTCAGCGAAAGCCCGCCGAGTTCCCGCGTGAAATACATGGCAACCTGGCGCGCCATGGCGATTTGCGCCGTTCGCTTCTTCGACATGATCGCCTCTTCCGATACGTCGTACTCCTCGGACGCGATCTTCACGATATCTTTGATCGTCGCTTTGTTCGTACGCTGCGACAGGAAATCCTTGAGCACGTTCCTGGCGAGTTCGACGTCCATGTCCTGTCCGCTGAGCGACGAGAACGCCAGCAGCCTGACCAGCGAACCTTCGAGTTGCCTGATGTTGGAGCGAACCGACTTCGCGATGAACAGCAGCACTTCATCCGGGATCGACAGCTTCTCCTCTTCCGCCTTCTTGCGCAGAATCGCGATTCTCGTTTCGAGGTCGGGAAGGCCGATGTCGGCCACGAGGCCCCACTCGAAACGGGAAACGAGCCGCTCTTCGAGGTTGATCTCCTTCGGAGGCCGGTCGCTCGTCATTACGATCTGTTTATGGTTGTTGTAGAGAGCGTTGAACGTGTGGAAGAATTCTTCCTGCGTGCTCTCCTTGCCGGCGAGGAACTGAATATCGTCGATCAGAAGAACGTCGACGCTGCGGTACCGCTCTTTGAAGTTCAGCGTGTTGCCGCGCTGAATCGACGAGATCATCTCGTTCATGAAACTCTCGGCGGACACATAATGAATGCGGGCCGCCGGGTCTTTTTCCTGAATCTTGTTCCCGACCGCCTGCAGGATGTGCGTCTTTCCGAGCCCGACTCCGCCGTAGACGAAGAGCGGGTTGTACACGAGCGCCGGTTTTTCGGCGATCGCCTGGGCGGCCGCGTGCGCGAACTCGTTCGATTTCCCCACGACGAAGCTGTCGAAGCAGAAACGCCTGTTGAGCTGCGTGCTGCCCGACTGCGGCGGAAACGCGATCCCGTTCGGAGGCGCGGCGCCGCCGGAAGCGGGCTTCGGGGCGTCCTCGCGAACGGCGCGGGCGTCCTGATGCTCCGACACCGAGTAGTCGACGACGACATCGGGCCGGCCGAGCGTCTCGCAGAGCGTGCTCACGATCAGGGTGTGATAATTCTCCTTGAGCCAGTCGGCAAAAAGGCGGTTCGGGACCTGAATGCGGACACCTTCGGCAGAATACGCCGCGCAGCGCGTGGGTAGAAACCACGCCTCGAAGGTCTGTTCGGGTACAAAATGCTGGATGCGGCGGAGAGTTTCCGCCCACACTTCGGAGGGTGATGACATGGGAAGCATTCCTCGGAGGTTGGCATCGGAAAGAACTGTCCACACCGCGACATGAAGTTATCCACAGAGGCGGACGGTTTTTCCCAACGAGAGACCATAGTATCCCCAGGTTATCCACAGGTTGGATAACGATCGATCTTGTTGAAATGTAGAGAGTTAGATCTAAAAGGCCGAGAGGCTCGCGATCGAGTTGTCCCCAGATCGCTGTGGATTTGTGCAAAACCCCGGTGCAGGAAGAGAAAAACCAGTTAATCTGGCGAATTCACGAACCCCACGGGCTGAGAAGCCGTTTCTCAGCCGGAGGCCGAGAATAGCACGCGACAAAAATCGGGCGCAAGGGGATTTCTGGCGAAATTCGAAAAATCGGATGATTCGAAGCTCGTTCCCGACTATTCTATCCGGACGGGTGATCCCGCGGGGCGGTTTCTTTTCCGCTTGACGTGATTCGGATACCCTACCTAAACTACGTAAGTTCGGAGATTTGTCCGTGGCCGCCTGGGCGGCCGCGTTTGTTTATGAACCACTCAATGATGGAGAATTGACGCGTGAAGCGCACATTCCAACCGAGCAACCTTAGAAGAAAGCGTACACACGGTTTCCGTTCGCGCATGAAGACCCGTGCGGGTCGCGCGATCCTGAACCGTCGTCGTGCAAAGGGACGCAAGCGTCTGACCGTCTAATCAGCATCAATCAACGATGCACTGAGCGGAACGTGTGCCAAAGGCTGCGCCCCGAATACCGGCTTCGCAGGAAGAGCGATTTCGATCGCGTCTTCGCCGACAGGAAAGTCGCGAGAAGCCGGATGTTCAATCTCTACTTTCGGGAGCGGGAAGAAACCCATCTGCCTTCGG
>JABDJQ010000299.1 GCA_013002425.1 Gemmatimonadota bacterium | reverse complement strand
CGCGATCCGGCAGCACGGTGTAGGCGGCGTGATCCGTCTTCGAGAACGAATCTTCCCCCAGCCAGTGGATGTCGCGCTCGTTGACGGACAATGCGATCTTTCCGGTTTCGTTCCCGCGCGCTTCTTCGCCCAGGACGAGCATGTATTCGCCACCCTCGAACAGTCCGGCGTCGATAGCGATCGTGAAGCGGCCGTCCGCGCTCGAGGCCGCGAACCCGTGGGCCCCCGCTTTGGAAGCCGTGAAAGTGCGTGCGACATCACCGCCGTTGTCCGCGACGTCTTTCGCGAACGCGGAAAGATCGATCGTGCCGGACGCAGCGAGTTCGTGGCGCGCATGCCAGAGCCCGGCTTCGGCGTCGAGCAGAGTGAGCGGAACGGGATTGTCGTTTACGGTCAGTTCGACGGTCTCCGGTTCGACGCCGTCGGCGCTCCCCACGAAGAGGTCGAGATTCGACGTAAAGAACGGATGCTGCAGAACGCCGACCGAAAGCTGCGGCGGCGTTTCGTCTTCGAAGAACGCGAACGTGCGATTGACGAACAGGTCCTTCACAACGCTATTGCTGATTGCCGCGAAATCGAAGGTCAGGTAGATCAGGCGTTCCATCCCGTCGGCCCGCCGAATCCCGGCCGCTGCGCCGCTCTTCCATTTCAGGAACACCTTGCCCGCGATTGTCGGGGCGATGCGATCGGAAGCGGCACTGTCGACGCTGAACGCGAGTCCGCCGCCGAGGCCGTCGCCGACTGCGCCCTCACCTTCAGTGTCGATGTTCGACGTACCCACATAAGCGGCGCCCAGTCGATTCGCAAGGAAATCACACGCGTCTTCGCTATAGTTCGCGCTCGAAGGATCGCAGAGCCCGTAGGCCACGTTCGAGCCGGACAGGAAGAGCTTGCCGCCGTTACCGAGGTATTGCGCCATCGAAGCGCGGTTCCCTTCGGTGATGGGACTCTCGTTCTCTCCGGTCAGCCAGAAAACCGATTCGAACGTCGCAAGATCGTCGAGCTGGGGGCCGGCTTCGAGCACGGTCCAGACGCCGTGCGTCTTTCCCGCCGGAATGCGCGACGCGATTTCGCTCGCGGCGCTCCCGTCACCCTGGTCGACAACGAGCACGTCGAGACCGTCCGTGATGCCGATGTACTTCTGGACGAACGGTTCGCCGATCACCTGCCCGTTGGTATCGCGCTGCGTCAGGTTATAGGTAACGACCCCGTACCCCTCGCCCGTGATCGCGTTGATCCAGGTCGATAGCGTATCGGTTCTGCCGGGGCCCCAGTTTTCCTCTGCCGAACTGACGAAGTCCGCCAGGCAGAAGACTCCGAAACAGATCGAAGACGTCCATCCCTCCGGGATTTCCTCCACGCGATCCACCCGCATCCTGATCGTCTGATCGGAATGATTCGTCAGCAGGGTCTTCACTTTTATCTGCTCGCCGGCTTTTCCCACGCGAACCGGATTCAGCGGCGTGACCGAAAAGTCCTGCGCGGCCGCCCAGGCGGGCAGCGCGAGAAGAGCCGTGATCAGGACGAGTCGAATGCGTTTCATGTTGCTCTCCTAAGAGCGGGGAGTCCGTTACCGTGTCGTGCCTGCCTGATAGACCGTGAATCCGGTACCCGACTGAACGAACGCCACGGCGTGCAGGTTCTCGGCAACCCAGTCGTCGAGCGGAATGTCCCCGTCGACAGACGGATCGGATATCGCGAGCGCATAGCGGAACGTCTGCATTTCGCCGACGGCGAGATCCAGCGTAAGACCGCTGATGCCGGGGAAGAATCGTTTCACGATGTCATCGAAGTGATCGATGCCGTTCGGAGAATCGTAGTCGATGCCGGTTTCGATGGCCGCTACGACGAGGCGTTCTTCGCCCGCAATGTCCGCCGTCTTGCGCACGCTGCCTGCCACGATCAGCGAATCGCCGACGGGCGACGCCACGATCGCGATCTGGTACGGGGGCGAAGCCGCGGCTCGCGTTTGTACGTCGCTTACCATCGCGGCCTTGTTGTCGACGTCGTCGAACCGTTCCCCGTCGAATCGGAACTGGGGCAGCGCGATCACGCTGTAGATGTCGCGACGGTCATCGTTCTGCTGCTGATTGTCGAGCCAGAACGGATCGCCGAACACGGGGAAGTTGAGATGCACGCCGATCGTGGTGACAGTCGCGGGATCCAGATCCTCGACCGCGGCCTCGAGCGCCAGCTCGGCCGGAAGACAAGGCGTGCAGCCGTAGTTCGAATAGTGCTCGATCAGCACGCGCTTTCCTGCGAGTTCTTCCACGAGAGTAAACGACGCGTCGGATGTCGAGTCGAGCGCTACGGTAACGCTCTGCATGGCGCGTGCGTATCCCGCATGGACGACATCCACCTGATACGTGCCGGGCGCAATGTCCGTGATATCCGCGGGCGTGAACCTGCCCGTCACTTCGCCGTCGATCAGAATCGCCGCGCCGGCAACATCGGTCTCGACATGAATCATTCCGGCTTCGAGAAGAAGCAGGCTGAACGCGGCCGTCACCGTTTCCCCGGCAACGACCGTGACGTCGATGAACTCCGGAGACACGGCGTAGCCATCGAGCGAAACGCGGACCGTGTAGATCCCGGGTTCGAGACCGCTCAACTTCGCGTCGGTGGTTTCGCCGCGAGGGATTCCGTTCAGCGAGATGGCAGCGCCATCGACGTTGCTATTGACCTGGATCGAACCCTTCGTCGGCGGATCGGGATCGGTGCCGCCTCCGCCGCCGCAGCTCCAGGCGCCGAGCGCAAGAACGAACAGAAGAACGGGCAGGAGCAGTCGCGGGCCGGTGATCGGATTCGTCATCTAGTGGTTGTGCCCTTCGTGTGTCTTTTCCGCGATCGCCTTGTTGATTCCGTTGTACGGATACGATTCCTCGCGCGGCGCGAGGAACCAGTTCACGCCGCCGGCCGCGACCGCCGCGGCCACCGCGTCCCGGTCGCCGTGAATGATCGCGCGGTTGAAGCGGGCGAAAGTCTTCTTGCCCTCGAGTGCGCCGGCCGCGTCGAGCGACTCCATCTGCGCGTACGTGTAGAGCGCGCTGTCGTTCCCGATCACGCCGAACATCGTCTGTTCGACCGCGAACGCGTTGATCTCCGTGATCTTGCGACCGAGCGTCGTCTTGTCGAATTGAACCTCTTCGTCCTCCATGTTGACCATGCGCATGACTTCGGACGGCAGCGCTTCCGAGGTGCCCGGCGCGTGCTTGCTGATCGCCACGTCACCCGTCTGCGTCACGCGGGGGGACTCGCCGCTGCCGGGGACCGTCTTGCCGATCGAGGGCGCGTGGTCCGAGTCGGTGGCGGGGACCTTCTCGGTCTTCTTCGCCGTCGTTTCGGCGCCTTCCTCCGACTTCGAACCGCAGCCGAACGCGAACAATCCGGCGCAGAGAACCAGGGCGGTCATGAGAGCAAATCGAGAGCGTCGTTTCGTATCCATATATAGATCTCCTGATCGGTTGGGTTGCTTCAAGATCGGTCTCTTATTGTAGCGGGATCGAGCGGGGGTGTCACGCGGGTCCGGGAGGCTGCAGCGCTTCCAGAACGGCGCGGTAATGCCCCTGCTCCTCGGCCCAGCGGTAGCGGCCGTATACGGCGCGCCCCCGTTCGAGCGTCTTCTGCACGGAATCGGGCGTCTGCACGGCACTTCGGATCGATTCCGCCAGGCCGTCGACGCTCTCGGGCTCGAAGAAGAGCAGGTCATCTTCGCCGAAATAGTCCGAAATGCCCGGGGTTCTGGCAACGAGAACCGGCCGCCCCATCCGCAGATATTCGAAGATGCGAGTCGGTAAGTTGCGCTCTGTAAACACGTTAAGACGGTTCGGAATGACACCGAGGTCGCACTTCCTGATGTGCTCGGGGATCTCCTCGATCGGCCGCTGGCCGTGAAACGTGATGCGGTCCGAGACGCCGAGCTCCGTCGCGAGGCGTTTGCAGTCATCCTCGGCGTCGCCCCCGCCGCAGATCGTGAGGTCGAGGCCCGGCATCTCCTCGCCGAGGGCCGCCACCGCCCGGATCGCGAAATCGAGCCCGCTCCGGTGAACGACCGTCCCGTGATAAATGAGGTGAAACGCGTCGCCCGCCGGCCCGGTCCAGGGCTCTTCTTCCGGAAAAATCGACTCCGCGGGCGAGTTCAGCACGATCTCGATCTTTTCGCGCGGCACGCCCCGTTCGATGAGGCGGTCTCGAAACGCGATCGATGTCGTGATGATGAGGTCCGCCGCGGCGAGCGAAATCGACTCCACGAAGCAGAGAAGGCGAAGGGCTTTCGACCCCTCCTTCAATTCGTACTTCGCCGCATACACTTCGGGAACGAGGTCATGCAGGTCCAGAACGATCTTCGCGCCGCGAAGACGCGGAATCAGGCCGCAGAAGACGAGAACGTCGGGCATGTTATGCGCCTGGAAAACGTCGTAGCGATTCTGAAACGAAAGCCACGAGGTCATGAAGAACGCCGCGATGAAGAACGCGCCGTACTCGAGCAGATAGCGGACGATGCCGCCGCGCTTCCGGCGAACGGGCAGCCTCAGATAACGCACGCCGTTCACGGTTTCGCGCGCGCTCTCGCCTTCGTTCCGCAGGCAGATCACGTCGACCTTCGTCCCGGTCGCCGCCAGCGCTTCCGCCTCCCGCCTGACCCGCGGGTCGTCGGGGCAGTAGGAGTGAACGACCATACAGACGGAAGCGATCATTATTTCGTGTGTTTTTGTTTACGTATCAGGTAGTGACCGACGGCGAGGTTTTCGAGCCCCGACTTTTCGAGAACGTCGATCGCGTCGGCAGCGGAACCCACGATCGGGAAGCCGTGCAGGTTGAAAGACGTATTGAGCACCACGGCGCGACCGGTCTTCTCCGCGAAGCGCGAAATGATCTTGTGAAAGCCCGGGTTCTGGTCCGCGTGCACGAACTGCGGCCGTGCGGAATGATCGTACGGCTGCACGCCCGCCGGGAATTCGTTCACCTTGTCCGTCGAATCGAACGTCATGATCATGTACGGCGAATCCATCTTCTTCGGATTGACCACGTACTCGTCGCTCCGTTCGGCCAGCATCGCGGGCGCGAACGGCATCCAGAAATCGCGGTTCTTGATCATGTCGTTGATGATGCGAACGACGTCATTGCTGGTCGGATCCGCGAGGATGGAACGGTTGCCGAGCGCGCGGGCGCCGAACTCCATGCGTC